>JARRRG010000233.1:0-5629 GCA_037380965.1 Deltaproteobacteria bacterium | reverse complement strand
TTCGGGAATCTCGCGCAGCGTTGCCACGAGGAGGGTGGCGGTTTTCTGCACATCCTGAAGATCCCACCCCAGCGTGCGGATCTCGATGGGGGCGTCGACCGGCGGCCCCTGTTCAAGCCTTCGCGCCACGACCTCCACCCCTGCCAGCTCTGTTGAGGCAAAGTCCCGGGTCCATTTCAGTACCGCGGCCACCGCGGGCAGGTCCGCAACGTTCACCACGATTTGAGCCAAATGGGGGCTGTTCGGCCTTCGGGGCACATTGTAATAGAAATGGGGCGCGCCTCGACCCATGAAGCTCGCAAAGGATGTGACCCGGTCGAGCTTTGCCAGCTCATGCTCCACCCTGGACGCAGCCGCGTCGATCTCATCGAGATGCGCTCCTTCCGGCAACCTCATGTCGATGAGAAGTTGATTTCGATCCGAATCGGGAAAGAAGCGGCGATCGACCCAATGAGATGCCACGACCGCGGCCGCGACCGCCACTCCGGCCAGCATGAGTATCAGCCGGGATCGTTCAAGGGCAAGACGCGAGAGGAGGTTCGAGAGAGCGGTCAGTATCGACCTGCGCGGCTCGGTCCGGGGCCTCAGGACCATAGCGGAAACCGTAGGCGTGAATGAGACCGCAAAGAGGTAGCTCACGGACAAGACGGTAATGATGATGACGGGAAGCGAGCGGGTAAAGTCACCGGTGGTGCTCCGTGCCAGAAGCATGGGTATGAACGCGGCCAGAGTGGTTCCTGTTGCCGCGGCAAGGGGAACGGCCAGCTCCCGCACCGCTTCGACCGCGGCCTGATTGGAACGGACTCCCCGGTCGATACGTCGTTGAATATTCTCGGAAACGACGATTGCATTGTCCACGAGCATGCCCAACGCGACCACAAATGCAGCAATGGATATCTGATGCAGAATCCCGCCGCCCCACGCGAAGATAGCCAGAGAGGTCAGACTGACAAAGGGCACGACCGCCGCGACGATGAGGCCGAGTCGCAAGCCCATCGCGAGCACGAGAACCGCGGCCACAATCGCGATCGACATGATGAGGGACTGGCCGAGATTCACCAGCCGCCCTTGCACGCGGCCCGGCTGAAACGTCACCTCCTGAATGCCCAGGGGTGCGAACCGGTCGCGCAGCTCCGCGAGTTTGCCGTGGACCGTCCGACCGAATTCGACCACATCGATCCCCTTTTTCGGAATGATCCCAAGTCCGACGGCAGATTCCAGATTGAATCTCATTTTCGCGGGCGCGGGCTCTTCGGGTCCTCGTCGGACCTTTGCCAGCTCACCCAGTGGAATCGCCGCGCCTGAAGGCAGCAGAATTGGTGCCGACGCGATTTCCCGTATCGACTCGTACTCGTCGTTGAGCCTGATGACGACCTTCTTGCCGCCGAGCTTGATCGAGCCGCCGGGAATGGTCAAATTGCGCTCGGCAAGCTGCTGAGCGAGATACCGGGGATCGATGCCGAGCCGCCTGCCGAGGGAATCGTCGAACTCGATGGTGACCTGCTCGCCTGGATGCCCGATCAAAGTCACCCTCGAGACCTGCGGAATAGTGAGAAACTCCTTCTTTATCAGCTTGGCCGCGTCCAGAAGCCCGATCGGATCGGAAGACCCGGTGATCGCCAGGACGACCGATTCCGTGTCCTGCATCTTGTCATCAAGGACCGGTTCGCCCGCCCTGTCCGGAAATTCCTTTTTCGCGTCCGACAGGCTCCTGCGAACCTTGTCCCATGCATTGTCAGTGTCTTTCAGCGGATTTACCAATTCAATAATGGTGACGGCCACGCCGGCCCGCATCGTGGTGGTGACGTGCTTGACCTCTTCCACTTCCGCGAGGTGCTCTTCCAGAGGATCCACCACGAGGCGCTCCACCTTTTCCGCGTCAGCGCCGGGAAACGGTGTGACCACCAGACCCCAGTATTCGGGAATGCGGGAGTCTTCCTGCCGCGGCATGATGAGCGCGGCTTGCACGCCCGCGAACGCCATTACCGCGGCCGCGAGGAGAATCAGCCTGCGGGATCCGATAATGCGCTCAACGATCCGCATGTGCGTCGACCTCAACTTCCTCTCCGGCGAGGAGAGCCAGATGGCCGCCGACAACGACCGTCTCTCCCGCTTCCAGCGGGCCTGTCACCAGTATCTTGTCCCTCACGATCTCGCCCACTTCGATCGGCACTCTCTCAACCTTGCCGTCGCGAATCCGGTAGACTTCGGGCCGGGCTCCTCCGGGGTTGACCACCGCCCCTATGGGCACGCACAGAGAGGACCGCACAGGAGTCTGAAACACCACTTCCGAGGTCATTCCCGGTGCGACCCGAGATTCAGGGGGCAGGTTTATGACGACCGGGAACAGGCGTCCCGACCCCATCGCGGTGCGGCCGATGTATCGAATTCTTCCGTCGAGATCCTTGCGATTCGCCAGGGGCAGGTCAACCAAGACCGCGGCGCCGACCCGCAGATCGAGGACGATCGACTCGGGCACCTCCACTTCGATCTCCACTTCGCCGTCACCACTCAAGACGACCACCGGCGTGCCCGGATTGGCAAACTCGCCCGGTTCCAGTCGCACCTCGGTCACGGTTCCCGGGAACGGCGCGCAGAGCACTGCTTCCTCGACTAATCGCCGGGCTTCCTTGAGCCTCGCTTTGGCCGCTTCTTGGGATGCGAGCAACACGTTCCGGGTCTCATTGATCTTTTCCAATTCCACCGCCGCGCTCGCATTCACCGCGACAAGCCCTCGATACCGCTTTTGATCCCGCAAGACCTGCTCGATCCGGGCTTGTATCTCCCGAAGCTGCGCTTCGACTGTAGCAACCGAGTTGCGGAGCCTTCTCGAGTCCAGACGAGCCAGCACCTGGCCGGCCTCCACATGATCGCCCACCTCCACCGGCCGTTCCACGATTCTCTCGCCGATCGTGAAGGAGAGCCGGGCGTGGTTCACCGCCCTGGCCATGCCGGCAAACCGGATCTGCCGGGAATGCTGAACTCGCTCGACCGAAGCCGCCTGCACAAGTCTCTTCCTGGGCTTCGGGCTGGGGGAAGGCACGCTCGAACCACCATTGTTCAAGAGGACCAGCGCGACCACCGCCCCGAAGAGGCCGATCATGACAACAATCCTCAGACCCGCTTTCATCCTGATTCTCCTCTGATGCAGGCTTATCTTTCCATGTGGCTCGCGGGGCGGGTGCCGCGGAAATCGTCCACACCGCAGAAGAGACCCCCGTTGACTGCCTGTTCCCGTTGTTGGCGGGCATGCCCGTCACCGTGGCAAGACCCCTTCAAAGAAAATCTTGAGTATGTTTTCCAGATACTCTTTATCAACGCTACCGGAAGAGGACTGTGGGCCGAACCAGCTCAGGTAATGATCCTTTGCCTGATGCCAGTGAACTACGAGGCAACAAAACGCGATGATGACGTACTTTGGGTCCACATCCAGCCGAATGTGCCCCTCCTTCTGGGCTTCAGCCAGCATCCGTGCCCCCATCGCGCCAAGTTCCTGCTCCTCCTCGTCCGGTTCCCCGAGGTCTTCAATCAGGTACCAGCCGAAAAGCCTGACGAGCCCGGGATCGGATTTCAGGAATTCAAAAAAGTTGACGATCGCGTCTTCAAGGCATTGCGCGTCCGGCTCGGCCAATGCCAATTGATTTTTCTGCATTTCAAAGTACTGGTAGAGACGACGCCGCTTGATTTCACGCCAGAGCTGCTCTTTAGACCCGAAATAATGGTGGATCAGGCTCTTGGTAACATTGGCCTTTCTCGCGATGAGGCTGGTCGGCGTATCAGCAAAACCTCGTTTAATGAATAAGCTCTCGGCCGCTTTGAAGATGGCCTCTTTGGTCGGGTTATCGGTGGCTGTGGGGTTCTTGGGGAGCATGTGAAGTCTCCTGGGGAGGATTGACCGGTCGGCCAATCAACAATCTAGCGCGACACGCTCACCCTGTCAAGACCATCCGAACCCATGACGATCGTTTTTTGTTAACTGGCCGAGACGATGCAGATTATGACCCGTTTTGTCGTCACGAGGCCTCCGGGCACCACGGGGATACGTGGAGCGAAAACCATTGTTGGGAGCTCATTTTACAATTCCGTTCCTCCCCATGAGTGGTCCTCGCGCGTCCCGTTTTTCGCAGCTACAGCCGTCTCGAGCATTCGGCGCGCCTGAGCACCGGCCTCCAGCCTTCCCGATATTCTGGGAAGAATCTCTCCCATCTACGGTAAACCGTTCCTATCATGTACTGTAAGTGAATCGCGCTCGCATCCTTCGGGACCGGGCATTTCCAATCGCAGCAGAGAAGGAAATAAGACGTGCCGAACAGTGTCTTTCCTGCGGGAAAGGAGCTTGAAAATGAAAAATCTCCTCACACAGCCGTTCATCCTCGCGGCGTGGTCGCTGCTCGTCCCCCTTCTGACGTCCAGCATTGCCATGGCGGATTCGGTCGAGCCCAATGACGCGTCCGAGGTGACGAAGAAGGCTCAGGCCACGGTGCTCAAGGAACTCCCCTTCGGCAACCGGGAAGACTTTGCGTTTGCCGCCAGAGGGTTGATCGCGAAGCCGGACAGTCTTGTTATCAAGGGCAAGAGCGGTCCCAGCTCAACGCCATATACGGCCTCTTCAAGGTTACGGACCGGATTTTTCAGGTGCGGGGGTATGATCTGTCAAACATCACGTACATCAAGGGAGACACCGGCTGGATCGTTTTTGACCCCCTCATTTCCGCGGAAACCGCGGCCGCGGCTCATAAGCTCGTGGAGAAACACCTTGGCAAACGTCCCGTTGTCGCGGTGGTGTACAGTCACAGTCATGTGGATCATTTCGGCGGGGTCAAAGGGATCGTTTCCGAGGACGATGTGAAAGCGGGCAAGGTGAGAATCCTCGCGCCCAAGGGCTTTCTCGATCATGCGGTCAGTGAGAATGTCTTCGCGGGTAATGCGATGAGCCGTCGAGCCATGTACCAGGGCGGTCTGACGGTGCCGGTCGGTCCGAAGGGGCAGATTGATGTGGGCCTGGGCAAGGCAGCCTCGACGGGGCGGGTTACCCTGATTCCGCCCACCGACATTATTGGGAAGACCCCGACGGAGATCACGATCGACGGCGTGACCATGGTCTTCCAGTACACTCCGGGAACCGAAGCCCCCGCGGAGATGAATACCTATTTTCCCCAATTCAAGGCCCTGTGGATGGCAGAGAACTGCACAAGTGTCATGCATAACATCTACACCATCCGGGGCGCGGAGATTCGTGACTCCTATGCGTGGGCTCACTTCATCAATCAGGCCATCGATCTGTTTGGAGACAAGACCGATGTGGTCTTTGCAAGCCATCACTGGCCGCGCCGGGGCAGGAAGAAAGTCATCGCCTTCCTGGGGAAGCAGCGCGATCTCTACAAGTACATCCACGATCAGACCTTGCGCCTGGCAAATCACGGCTACACGATGATCGAAATTGCCGAGATGATGAAGCTCCCGAAAAGTCTTGACGACGAATTCTTCAATCGCGGCTACTACGGCACGCTCAACCACAATGTGAAAGGCGTGTACCAAAAGTATCTCGGGTGGTACGACGGGAACCCGGCACACCTTCATCCATTGCCGCCGGTGGACGCGGGAAAGAACTACGTGGAATACATGGGCG
>JARRRG010000232.1:0-5698 GCA_037380965.1 Deltaproteobacteria bacterium | reverse complement strand
CATGTACGCGATTCTCTATTTATACGGCGTACACCGTGATGTTGTATCCGGTGTGCTCATTCCTCTCGTCATGATCATCGTGGCGGGTCTCGTCGTCAGCATCCGATCCCGCGGATGGTGGGTGTTCCCGGTACTCGTCTTCCTGGGAGGGATGATGACCGGGCACTTTGCTGCTCATGTAACGGAAGAGCACTTCAGGGGGAAAGAATTTCAGCCCCAACGGATAGAGAACTACTCATTTTCGTGGCACATCGCGAAAGAACATCCGTGGCTCGGCATGGGACTCGGGTCTCCCGAAAAGGTGCAGGAGCTCAACGGCTATGAGGTACACCACCCCGCGCTCAAGAACAATAAGAACTATGCGGCCTATGTAAAGTGGATGCCCACCAAGACCATGGACAGCATCTTCCTCACCTTCCTGTCGGATTTGGGTATCCCCTTTCTGATCGTGTACCTGTTCGCGCTGGTCGGCCTTTTGGCGAGACTCATAGGGACAGCCCTGAGACCTCTCCGTGAGTCGGCAATGCATCCCCTTGTGCTGATCCTGCCGATAACCGGCATCGTCGCTCATTCCGTGATTGATGATACGTTCATTTACCCTCAAGTGTGCTGGTTCTTCCATATATTGCTCGGACTTATCCCCCAGCCCGCAACCGAGTCCGTGAGAATCCCGGTTCGATGGAAGCAGGTGTTCGTGCGAGCCGCGGCCGTTGCCGGCGCAGTGGCTGTCGGACTGTTCATCGGAACACATCCACTGTTTCAACCGGGCGAGATTGGAATAGGAGAGAAAATCTCATCCGGTGTCAAAGAGCTCCCTCTGGTAGCTCTCCTGTACAAAGTCCGTGCTGAATCCCTGGCAGACAAGAAAGGATCGGAGAGGGTGGGAAGAGGTGCGACCTCGACAGGGGCCGAATCTTCGGAGGCCGGCAAATCGAGGAGGACCTCGATCGGCAAACAATCAGAGCAAGGGGCAAAAGGAGGAAAGGGCTCCGCGCTTGAGGAGGAACCGCGCCTTCCAGGAAAGCTGGTGGCAACGATCAGGGATTACAGGGGAGAGAACGTCAGATGGGGTCTCATGGTGATGCTGGATAATTCTGAAACCATGCTCGCAAAATCCGAACCATGGAGCCCCAGCCGATTTCGTGCGGCCGTGGATCTTCTTGACCGGGTCACCAATGAAATAACCGATGGATCGGAGATGGCAGTACGGTGCTTCAGCGCTGCTTTTTCCCTTACCAAAGACGGTCACGATTTCCCGGTAAGCGTAAGCCGAGTTCTGTTGAATTGGACCCGCTGTCCCATTGTCGAATTGCCACACATCCTCGAGCGCATTGAGCCCTGTCAGCAGACGAATCCGTGTGCCGCAGCGGCACATTCGGCTGGCACGGACTTTGCCGGCATGCACGCGGTAGTGCCGCGCGTGCTCATGATCAGTGACGGGAAGAAGCGGTGCGCGGTGAGAGAGGTCATGAGCTCGATTACCGAGGAAGAGTCAGGTGCCCGCCCTGTGGTGGACATGATTCTCTTTGGGAATGGAGCTTCTGACCAGCAGCGGTATGAGGAGCTGGCTCGCGAAAGCGGTGGCTTCTTTTCCCGCTTGGACGGGCCATCAGATCTCGAGTCGAGCGTGGCACGGTACTGCTCGGTCCTGAAAACTCCGAAACGCGGTCAGATCATCGTCCGGGGTGACAAGACTACGCGCCGGGTGTTGCCCGGTGACGAAATTACGCTGCCCCCGGGAATGTACGAACTGGTCATGCCTCCGATCGCGGGTGTGGCCGCATCTGACCGTCTGATCCGAGAAATGAGGATACGCGCCGGGAAGACTACCTCCGTGGATGTCTCGGTGCATGGGGGGAGGTTGGAGATAACGTCAGCCATTCGCTAATATCCGGTTCGTCCACTGCACACCGGGAGCACTCGATTTTCAATGAAACGATGAAAGTACGATGAGATAGCCGCTTTGCGGTCAGGTCAATGACACGTTTAAAGTTCTTGCCAACAGGCGACTCACTTGATACACTAAGGTCCGTTATCGTACACTTTAAGTAGAGGGTCAAAATGGTACGGATAGTTGTTTCATTGGCACTGGTTGCAATGTTGGGTGTTACGCAGTTGCCGACCGTCTCCTCAGCAGGAGGACCGGGCCCCCCGTACTATGGGCCGCCACTCGATGGAAGTCTGATGGCCCACAAGGAGCAGGGAGTCTGGTATTTTCTCTGCACGGCCCCTCATTATCCGTATCGTATTCCTCCTCATTACCTCGTTTATGGTCCCCCTCCTCCGCCGTGTGTGGGTACTCCGTGCCCGGCACCCATGACGCCACAGAAGGTCCGAGTGGGGCACTGACCGCTACGTTTTCCCGGCACGATGAGAGTGCCAAAGGCGGTCTCGCGGGGGATCGGTTTCGAGGCAGGCGCGCAGTGCGCGCGAAGTGCAAGAAAGCCCAGGGGAACGTGTGGGAGCACGTGTGGCCTGTGTCGTAGCCGATGCGTGCCACGGCACGAGTGGATCGGATTCGATGACGCGGCGCCCGGGCAATCGTAGTCCTGGGTTTCGGATATGGCGAGGGGACGCTCGAGAGCATCCCGAATCTTGATCGCGGGTGTGACTGGCATGGGACGTCCGAGTTCCACATTTCAAGGAAATCTGCTTGACTTCTCGCCTAAAATAGGTGATTATTACACTTCCCATAATTTGACTTCGAAAGGGTCCATCGCTCAGATGAATCAGGCTCGAAATCCTTTCTTTCGAATGCTTGCCCTGGCGATTGCAGTTTGTGCCTGTTTCGGACTCATGGGAGCCGCACCTGCGTCGGCTCAGTTTTTTTCGGGCCTGACAAACTACTTCTCCCCCCTGGTTTACATACCGCCCGTTCAAGGTGAATTCAAAGTCCGGCCGATAGTTGTGAGCATTTCGAGCGGGTCGTTCAGCGTCCCCCGACTGGGGCGGTCGTGGGATTTACGGGATGACTTCGGTCTGAATTCCACAGGACTCTTTATCGACCTGATGGGCCGATTGCAGGTCGGGATGGTGTCCGCCCGCGTGAATCTCGATGTAAGAGATTTCAGCGGCTCGGCGAGGGACCCCTTTGTGCCGGGCGGAGAGAGCGCTGACGCGCAATTCGAGTACGCGGGCTTTCGCCTCGGTGTGGACCTCGATCCCCTTCAGTGGGGGAGATCACGGATTGGCGCTAATCTGGATTACTATCTGTACCAACCTCGATTCATTGAAGCCGGCATCATAAACACCTTATCCGGCACGGATATCTCCAGCGGCTCCACCCCCCTGACCCTTGGGTTCCATGTGGTATTTGTTCCTCCCGGAGGCTGGAACGGGGTCACCGGCATTTTTGAGGCGCGGGCCAGTTGGTCTGTTCTCGGCACATCGACCAGAGATTGGGAGGTTTCGGGGGGAGTCAAATTCCCGGAAACCGTCCTCGGCGCGGTAGGTCTGAAGGCCGGGTATCGATACACCTGGCTGGAATTCGATGATGAGGAATTTATCTACCAACGGCAAGAACTTGCGAAGTTCGATATTGGTTTCTCCGGCTGGTTCGGGGAACTGGTATATTTCTACTGACAGGTTCACAGGTTTTCCTTATCCCGCCTTCGCTAAGAATCCATAACACATTCAAAGTGCTTCTCATGACACGTGCCACGCGCATGGTCAATCCAGCCTCGTTCAGAGCTTCGCGGGCGTGATCGTGCCAAGCCCACGCCATTACGACTCCTCGACGCTCATGATGGAAGCCAACCATGTGGCGCGATCCGAAGGATCATGTTGAATCGGGACACCGATTCGGCTATTTTCTCTCCTGACCGGAGGCTGGCGGCTCAGGAAACGCGCCTTGCTTGCCGGGAGGAGAAGACGTTCAGGAGGTGAACCCTGACGCGCCAAGGTTTCCCTCACTTGCAGAGCAGAATTCTCGCAGGGGTAGTGATCGTTGCGGCAAGCTTGATCTGCGCGGGGTGCCCGATCAAAGCCAACAAGAGCTTGGAATATTCGGAAAGGGAACACAAGCAAGTCGCGGAAAAGCCATCGAGTGAAGCAAAGACGGATCGAGGACTTATCAAGCCCTCAATTCCTTCTAAAGCACCTGAAAAATCCAAGGAGACCAGTGGTTCGGTGGAGAAGGGGGGCTCGAGCGGCCTCGTGGTGTCCCGAAAATTCATAGGTCAGAAACCACGAAAGCCTCCGCCAAAGGAGCAAGGACTGCTGGACGCGGCTATTGCAGAGGCAAAAAGACTGTCGGCTGTCGAAAAGATGAAGCTCTGCTACAAACACAAGGAGGATGAGTGGTGGGTGAGCATCTATGTCGATATCGGCGGCCGCATCGATGTTAAACAATTCATCTGGAACCGGGAATTGGAGAAGCTTGAGCCGTTTCTTGTGATAAAGAGGCTTCCCAAGACCAAGCTGGCCTCTGAACTGAACGCAGCAGAACCGGGGAGTGTATGCGAAGTTGTCACCCTTCGCCTGCCCGCTCGGCAGTGAGCAATGGCTGAAAAACCCTTGAAGCGCTCTCAAGCCTCCTCTTCCGGCATATCCTTACCCGCCTCATTCATCGACACGTCCGCGGCCCGGAGCGCTGTCCCAATTCCGGCCTGGAAGAAGCGACTTCATTCTCGAACTTCTACCACAGTGCGCGTCTTTTTGCGTTTGGCTCAGGGTGGTTGGAGCAGCACCGAGAACAGTCCCCCGGAACGCTGACACTGAGCCCCGCACGATCAGGGAAGGGGCATGAAGAGGAAAATTAATACAAGAAGACTGATCGTCAATTTGTGCCTTATCGGCCTGTCCACGTTTATTGCGCTGGCGCTTTGCGAGATAGGTCTGAGGATTGCCGGGTACCGCTATGAAGGCAACCAGGAGCGAATGACATTTTGCAGGTACGATCCGGTTCTGGGGTGGAGCCACCGGCCCGGGAAAGAGGGGCGGTTCGAAACCCTCGGCTTTAGCACCCGCGTGAAGATAAATCGCCGTGGATTGAGAGACATCGAGCACGATTATCGCAAGGCAAAGGGTACAATGAGGATCTTGGTGCTCGGCGATTCATTTGTGTGGGGGTATGGGGTGGAAATTGATGAGGCTTTGACTCGCCGAATGGAGGCGAGCCTCAAAAACTGCGAGGTGATTAATGCGGGTGTTTCCGGCTATAGTACCGACCAGGAGCTCTTGTGGCTTGAAAAAGAAGGGGTCAAGTACGAGCCCGATCTCATTATTCTCGTCCTTTCGCACAATGACATCTTGGCCAATACTGAAAATCGAGTGTACGGTTTCTATTACAAGCCTACGTTCTTATTGGGATCGACTGGATCTCTCGAACTTACCAACACCCCGGTGCCGCACTTCCCGGTGGCGATCGACCGAGCTTACTGGCTCGTCAGGACCTCCAGCCTGGCGTACTTCCTTGCTCTGAGGTTGACCGATGTGTGGGCTGCAATGGGCAGCCTATGGGAGCCGCAGAGCTCGAGGATCGATTACGCTGTCCGTTTGACCGTGGCACTGGTGAGCAGGATGAGAGATATCGCACGCCGTCACAAGGCCCGATTCCTGGTTGCTGCATACTGTCAGGATTTTGTGCCGTGCAGAAGAGTAGTTGATGCGCTCCGGACCGATAAATTTTCTCTGATCGACCTTTCCGGCGCTCCCGGTTGGTCGCGGAAAAACATGGTCATCGACAGTGAAGGACATT
>JARRRG010000231.1:0-4717 GCA_037380965.1 Deltaproteobacteria bacterium | reverse complement strand
CTCGAGTCGGCCGAACCCGTTCCAGGTGCCGGTCGGACCGAGTGGACTTGTCCCATGCATCCGGAAGTGGTCCGGGACGAGCCAGGCAACTGTCCTAAATGTGGCATGGCGCTGGAACCTCGTACGGTAACTGCTGAGGATGAGGAGAGCGCTGAGCTTGTAGATATGCGGCGGAGATTCTGGGTCAGTGTTGTGTTAGCCGTTCCGGTCTTTGTCATCGCGATGGGAGATCTCATCCCCGGCCGTCCTTTAGAGCGTCTGGCGTCACCCGATGTGCTGACGTACGTCCAGTTCCTGCTCGCCACTCCTGTCGTGCTCTGGTGTGGATGGCCCTTTTTCGTGCGAGGGTACCACTCGATCCTTCACCGCAGCCTCAACATGTTCACCCTGATCAGTCTGGGAGTGGCTGTGGCTTACATCTACAGTATGGTGGGGACCTTCCTTCCCGGAATCTTCCCGGCTTCCTTCCGCGGGGAGGGAGGCGTGGTCCATGTCTATTTCGAGGCCGCCGCGGTCATCGTCACCCTCGTGCTGCTCGGTCAGGTGTTGGAGCTCAAAGCTCGCAGCCAGACCGGTGCGGCAATCAAGTCTCTCTTGGGTCTGGCGCCAAAGACCGCGCGGATCATCAGAGATGACGGTACCGAGGAAGATATCCCACTTGAGCATGTCCAGCCTGGAGACAGGCTCAGGGTTCGACCCGGCGAGAAGGTCCCCGTAGATGGGGTCATTCTCGAAGGTGCGAGCTCTGTGGACGAGTCGATGGTTACGGGCGAGCCGCTTCCCGTGCACAAGGGCCCGGAGGACAATGTCATCGGCGCGACCGTGAACGGCACCGGGTCTCTGGTGATGAAAGCTGAGCGAGTAGGATCCGAAACCCTGCTTGCTCAGATTGTCCACATGGTAGCGGAAGCTCAACGCAGTCGGGCTCCGATTCAGAAGTTGGCGGATGTGGTAGCCGGTTACTTTGTGCCCGCTGTCGTAGGCACTGCTGTGCTGACCTTCGTGGTGTGGAGCCTTGTAGGACCCGAGCCCCGCGTGGCCCATGCCTTGATAAATGCCGTGGCGGTTCTGATTATCGCCTGTCCGTGCGCCCTGGGTCTCGCCACCCCCATGTCGATCATGGTGGCCACCGGCAAGGGTGCCACTCTGGGGGTTCTCTTCAAGAATGCCGAGGCAATTGAGGTGATGCGAAAGGTCAATACGCTCGTGGTGGACAAGACCGGGACGCTCACGGAGGGCAGGCCCAAACTCGTCACCGTGGAAGTCGTGAACGGGAGAGACGAACAGGGACTGCTGCAGTCGGCCGCAAGCCTTGAACGAGGGAGTGAGCACCCATTGGCGGCAGCCATTGTGGCAGGGGCAGAGGAAAGAGGAGTGACATTAGGGGAGGTGCGAGATTTTGAGTCATGGACCGGGAAAGGGGTGACAGGTAACGTGCAGGGCTCCTCGGTGGCTTTGGGTAATCGGAAGCTCCTGCAGGATCGCGGAATCGATGCTCAGCCGCTCCTCGAGAAGTCGGAGGCGATGCGCAAGGAAGGTCAGACCGTGATGTACGTCGCCATAGACAACCAACCTGCCGGCTTATTGGGAGTGGCGGATCCCATAAAAGACACCACACCTCAGGCAATCCGAGACTTGCATGGAGAAAACATCGAGATCGTCATGATTACCGGTGACAGCAAAACCACCGCCTCCGCGGTGGCAAAAGAGCTCGGTATCGATGAAGTAATGGCCGAGGTGCTCCCCGATCAGAAGGCTGATGCAGTGAAGAAATTGCAACGAGAAGGACGAATAGTAGCTATGGCCGGCGATGGCATCAACGATGCCCCGGCCCTCGCACAGGCTCACGTGGGAGTGGCGATGGGCACGGGTACGGATGTTGCCATGGAGAGTGCAGGAGTGACGCTGGTCAAGGGAGATCTCTCCGGCATCGTCAAGGCCAGGAAATTGAGTCGCGCGACCATGCAGAACATCAAGCAGAATCTTTTCTTCGCGTTTGTGTATAACTCGGTTGGGGTGCCGATAGCCGGGGGAGTGCTCTATCCCTTCTTTGGCATCCTGCTCAGTCCCATCATCGCTGCAGCGGCGATGAGCTTCAGTTCGGTTTCAGTCGTAGGAAACGCACTGCGTTTGCGTACCCAATCTTTTTGAGATGAAGAAAAGTTGGGAGGTATTGCAGAGTAATCGATTCGATGAGCGTTTGTGAGAAAGTTCTTGACAAAGGGAAGGAGAGGTATCTAGAATATGAAATCCAATTTCAGCATATGAAACAGAAGATCGGACCATGAAGCTCGCTTCCCTCGAGAAGAGCCTCAAAGTGCTCGATATCCTCAGTGAGAAACCCCAGGGGTGGAGCCTCTCTGAGTTGGCCGCTGCGTCGGGCTTTCCCTCCAGCACCCTCCACCACATCCTCAGCACGTTCTTGCCGCGCGATTACGTTGCGCAGGACCCCGAAACCAAAAAGTATTCCCTCGGGTACAAGTTTCTGTCCCTGAGCAGGACGATTCTGGACAACATCGATGTTCGAGAGATCGCTCACAGCTACCTGCGAGAGCTGCATAAGGAATGCAACGAGGCCAGCCATCTCGCGGTCCTGAGAAACAGAAAAGTCCTGTACGTTGATAAGATTCAGAAGCAGGGGGGACTCTCCCTGGCGACATACGTAGGGTTTTACACCGATCCTCACGCTGCCGCGGGAGGCAAGGTGCTGATTTCAGAGTTGTCCGACGCGGGGATAAAGGAAATCTATCCGCGAGGGCCCCTCAAACGCTACGGCCCCAACACCCTCGCCACCCTGGAACAGTTACGCGAAGAGCTCGTAAAGATACGAGCGGACGGGTACGCGGTGGATGACGAGGAGTATTACGAAGGGGTGAGGTGTATTGCGGCTCCGGTAAGGGCCGGTGGCAAGATCGTAGCGGCAATAAGTGTGACCGGTGCCATATTCACCGTGACCATGGAGAGGATCAACACGGAGCTCAAGGACATGGTGATGGAGACGGCAGCCAGAATATCAGCCAAGATTCATTGGTGATGGCAGGCCGGGTGGGTGCGGGGATTGGGGACGAACGTGAAGGTGCGGGGCGAAGATTGTCGGCAGAGGATGTGGGCGAGGTAGATTTTTTTGGCCGGCGCGTGAAATCAAATTTCACCATGTGAAAAAAGGCACCCTTTGTAATCCATAGGTGTGACATGAAGGAAATCAGAATCCATGGGAGAGGCGGTCAAGGCTCGCTCGTCCTGGCACAGTTCATGGCTATCGCTGCCCTTGAAGACGGCAAGTTCGGCCAGGCGTTTCCCTACCTGGGTGGAGGCGGAGAAAGAAAGGGTAAGGCCATCGAAGCATTCTGCCGTCTCAGTGACAGGCCGATCCGCGTACGCTGCAAAGTTGACGAACCCGACTATGTCATCGTCCAGGACGCTACCATCATCGGGGAGGCTGCGGTGACCGAGGGTCTTAAAGGCTCCGGCCTTGTGCTTGTCAACACGGACCGAACCATCGCGGACCTGGGCCTGGACGGAGCTTACCGGCTTGCCACCTTTTCTGCAGAAGAGCTGGCGCGAAGGATTTTGGGCAGGCCGATCATGAACACAGCCCTGCTCGGCGCATTTGCGGCAGTGACCGGAGAGCTGAGCTTGGCGGCCGTGCTCCAGGCCGTTCGCAAGAAATTCCCAGGGGAGCTTGGCGAGAAGAACTGCCAGGTCGTCGAGGAGAGCTTCAAACGTCTTGCAGGGGCAAAACCATGAAGGTGACTGTGGGAGCAGTGGTGAAGGGCAAGACCTCTCTGAACTACAAGACGGGCAATTGGCGTAGTGAGCGGCCGATCATACGCGCCGAGGAATGTAAGCATTGCGGGGTGTGCGCAGATGTGTGCCCTGACAGCGCGGTCCACCAGGAGAGGATGCCCGGCCGGGAGAAGCCGACATACCGTATTGACTACGAATACTGCAAAGGGTGCGGCATGTGCGCGTACGAGTGCCCGGCCGATGCCATCGAAATTGTGCCGGAGGAGAAATAGATGGCTTCCGCATCTCAGCAGGTCGATGTAATCGAAGGTTCGGAAGCGGTGGCCCGAGCAGTGGCCGCGTGCCGTCCCGAAGTGATTTCCGCGTACCCCATCAGTCCTCAGACACATATCGTTGAGGGACTTGCCCGCATGGTGGCCGATGGTGAGCTGAAGTGTGAGTACGTGCCGGTGGAGTCGGAGTTCTCCGCGGCGAGCGTTCTGGCCGGGTCCTCGGCCACGGGCGCGCGCAGCTACACCGCATCTTCATCTCAGGGGCTGCTCTTGATGACGGAAGTGCTGTACGCGTCGGTGGGTCAACGGCTGCCCTTTGTGATCACCGGGGTGAACCGGTCCGTCTCGTCTCCGATCAGCATCCAGATAGATCAGCGCGACACGATGAGCCTGAGGGACGCGGGCCTCATTCAGCTCTATGTCGAGTCCAGTCAGGAAGCGTACGACGTTCATCTGGCCGCTTTCAAGATAGCGGAAGATCCGCGAATTCTCCTCCCGGTGATGGTTTGTATGGACGGCTGGGTACTGACCCATTCGTACGAGACTGTGGGCTTCGCGGACCAGTCCCGGATTGATGCGTTTTTGCCGCCCTTCAAGCCGGTCGACTTCCTCGACCCCGGCGACCCAAAGACGTGGGGTTCCTACGGCGAAGCGGATTTTCAGATGGAGCTCAACTATTCGGTGGCGGAGGCCATGTC
>JARRRG010000230.1:0-5732 GCA_037380965.1 Deltaproteobacteria bacterium | reverse complement strand
CTCCACTCGAAATGAAGCGACGGCTCCTATCAATGGCTAGCACCCAGGCTATAGTCATCAACCCCGAAGGTGTCGAAAAAAACCCAGAGGGCTCGTACTTAGACTTTATGTTGCTGTAAATGGGACAGAGATCCGGAGAAAAAAGCGAAAAGGGAAGAAGGATTGGGGGGCGATTCTGTGGAAAAAAGCTTCCCCCGGAACCCTTCTCTTCCCCCTCCCCTACCCTTGAACCAGCTCCGTGGCGCCGTGCGAGAAGTAATTGAAACGGCCGGCCCTCACGTACGTCGCAACATCTATGTGTTGCTGCTTTGCCGTCGCAATAGCCACCGAGCTCGCGCTGGAACGGGAAATGATGACGGGGAAGTTGCTGCGTGCTGCTTTGATGAGCACTTCGGAGGTGATTCTACCGGTGGACAGGAGCAATTTGTCACGGGTTTCCACATGATTGAGAAAGCAGTAGCCCGCAATCTTGTCTACAGCATTGTGCCGGCCGAGATCTTCCAGAACCACATAAGTTCGTTCCGCATCGGCCAGCGAGGCTGCGTGAACTCCACGCGTTACCTTGTAGAGGCCGGGGTACCGGTCGAGCTCCTTCATCCTCTCGATGATGGTCGAGGTGGAAACCTTGAGGCGCTTGCGATTGTGTTGACGCCGGGTGGCCGCGGCCTCCACAGAGAAAATAACTCCTCCCGCACAGCCCGACGTCAGCATGCCCTTTCTTTCGAGTCCCGCCAATCGGTCTTCCGGCACATCGAGCTCCACACGCACGATCCGCGCGGCGTGATCTACCGCGCATTCGAGGATTTCTTTCGGCCGCAACAGGATCCCTTCCGACACGAGGAAGCCGATGAAGAGCTCTTTGAGGTGAGTCGGGAGTGTGGCAATGGACAGAATTTCACGGTCGTTCACGAAGAGCGTGTACGGGGCTTCTCTGGCCACCGAGATGACCGCGGTCTCCAATTTGTCCCTGGAAAAACGTTGTGCCGCAATCTCGACGTCCTGAATTATGTCGGGGTCTTGCCATTTTCTTAGGTCCTGGGGTCACTACCCTGCCACGGGCCGGTTCCTCGGACCCGAAAAAGCCTCCCCACAAGACCAAACCATTGTCGCGTTGATGAAAAAAGCCTTTCTTATCCTCTTGTTAAGGATACCGCTCCCAACCGCCCGCTGTCAAGCGTAATCCTTCCCATCCCACGTTGCCCGAGCGTGTACCGGAGATTCTGGGCTGCCCCTCCCATGAGCACGCGGGCTTGGGTAATCCCCGAGGACCACCGGTCCGTGAAGCCCGGGCCGGGTGCCTCTTACCGGGAATTACCGCATCCGGCACGTACAGGTCCGCGGGGACACCATACGAGGGTGCGAGGTCACGAGCCTTCCGAATCGCATGCACGAAAATCCCGGGGACGTTGCAACCGTCAGGATCACGCTTTGATGGTCCGGAGCACCAGGTCGATCATCTGTTCCGTACTGGCAAAGGTAGGTTGTTTCTTGGAGAGCATCATGCGAGCGAGCGCTTCATGTTCGAATGCCCCTTGCACGAGATGCAGGAAATAGATGATTTCAAAATCCTTTCGGAAATGGCCGCTGCGTTGTCCGTCTTCCACCGTGGATCGTATCAATTTCCGGAAACGCTTGGTGTTCCGGTATTCTTGAGATTCATAAAATTTGGGATTCCTGTACAATTCCAGTATCAAAACACGAGTCTCCCATTGTCGAATCTGAAAATCCAGAGCCCATCGTCTCAGCAAGTATAAGAGTCGTTCGTAGGGATTTAATGATCCGGAGAATACCCGCTCCAATTCATCGGCAAATTCAATGAACCAGGTGCCCAAAACCGAGAGAAGCAGTTCTTCTTTGCTCTTGAAATATTGATAAATGGAAGCTTCGGCTATGCCCGCTTTTCCGGCTATTTCCGAAATGGTGGCCCCGCCGTAACCTTTCTTGCCGAATACTTCCGACGCGACTTTCATTATGGTACGCCGCCTGAGCTCTCCACGGCTCGGCTCACCGCCGTTTTCATTTCCAGCCGGCTCTTCGCGCGTCCATATCGCCGCTTTTATTAATGAGCAGAGAGCGTCCGCGGCCTCAATGGGATCATAGGCCTCGCCGAAGAAAAGCCATCGCAACACAATGCTGTCGATCGCGCCGAAAATCATCTCCAGAACGAGAATAACCTCTATGTCAGGGTCCACTTCTCCGTCCCGTATGCCCTCTCTAATGGCCTCGGCAGCGAACGCACTGTATTTTCGAATCATTTCATATGCCGGCGATTTGTAGAAAGCGGGTAATGTCCGGAGCTCACGGAGCAAAATCGAGGTGTAGTTCTTATTAATTGAGAGATCTCTGAGCTGATGCCAAAGGAGCTTCCTGATCTTGGGCTCGGCCCCCTTCATTCCTTGAAGATGCTCAGTGATGCCTGCCAGCGTCTCTTTCAGATGTCTTTCCGGAACGGTAACGATCAGATTTTCTTTGGTTTTGAAATATTGGAAGATAGACGCCTCATGTACCCCGCAATCATGAGAAATATCAGCGACAGTCGTATCGTGAAAACCGCGGGAGGCAAAGATACGTTCCGCGGATTCTATGATAAGTTGGCGCTTTCTGTCTGCTGAAGGGCTTCTTCGTCGGGTTGAGGAGGCCCTTTTGACAGTGTTTCCGGGTAATCCGGTATAATCCATAGAGAGAAACTCCGGCGACGTGGATACAATGATCACTCTATCTTCATTTAAGACCGAATACCACTCATATAAAAAAGAGTCAAGAACTTTCTTCCACCTGTCACGGGTGACCTGTGGGAATGCGTTGTCTCCGTCTCCCGTCATGCTTCCCGCCATTGGAAGCCGACTGTGCGAGCGGATTCCGCCTTCTTCAGTGTTGATTTTCCTGGCTTTTGCACTGCCGCGGTAGTGGGTATGTCGCAAGGGGAGAGCTTCATCAGGAGAAGGAGATCTGTGAGGCTCAGGTGTGGCACAAGGCCCGCGGCCGGGACGCGATCCGGACGGCTGAGCCCTTTCACAAGCTCCATGGCTGGAAGACGCCTCGGGGGTTGGTCGCGGTGCGCCGCGCGGTGTGCAGGGAAACGGGGGAGACATTCTTTCGCATTTCCCGCCACGGTTATCTCCGCCGGGTGACGAGCCTCTCTCTGACTCGTCCGCATATCGAGCGATTCCGCACCAGGAGACCTTTGCGGCGAATCCGACCGGAGCGGAAAAGAACCCCACAGCGGTCGGCTCGATGCTCGTACGAGCATTCCCGGCCAACCATGCTCTTCTCGAGGTGGCTGTCCCCTCGTACGACCTGATGATCCGGTATCAGCGATCGATTGCCGACGCTCATCTCTCCGGAGAGGGGTCGAGCGCGGCAGCGGCCGGACACACGGACCCGGAAGCCTGGTCACTCGGCTCAAAAGAAGAGATCTGTCCGCTCTCCGCGGCAGGTATCCGCGGCCTGGCTCCAAGGCCTCCATCATGCTGAAGGAATTTCCCTCTCAAGCCATTCAGGATGGAACACCTCGGTTTCCGTGACGGCGCCGGGACTTGAGCGCCCAATGCGGGTTGAAATTTTTTTGGGAAAAGGAAAAAAGTCTTGACATAGCTTTCACATAAGTTATATTCGTATAAGAGGCGTTGCCAAGTCTCGGTCAATATGACCTTCAGAGTCCGGAGAGGGGGCTAACCGGTTCGTTTTTAAGGGGGGCCCGGGGCCATCCACCAAAGGCAGGCCAGCGTGACCAAAAGGAATATTGATCCGGCCCATTGTTCAGATCCGTCCCTTGTGAGAAGAAGGCGTCGATGCCAGGACAGGAACCGACCGCCTTTCCTTCAGAGCGCCTCGAGCGCCATATCCTCGGGAAAAGCCCGGTTCGGTCGCCAGGCGAGCGGCAATTAACACTTTTTTGGCTGCAGGAGCGCGGACGGAAATACTGGAAACCCAAGGCAAGAGGTAAGAGAAATGAGGTACGCAGAAACAGGGTTCAATCTAGAGATTGATCTCACCAGAGGGAACATTGAGCGGGTAGAAACCGACCCAAGAGACACCGAGCTTTATCTGGGCGGACTGGGCACCAACGCCAAGATATTGTGGGACAGGGTTCCCCCCGAAGTCGAACCCTTTTCCCCCGATAATCTTTTGATATTCAGCGCGGGCCTGTTATGCGGGACACCTGCTACCGGCTGCAACCGTACCATTGTTTCCACCGTGTCGCCTCAGACTCTGTTGATGGCATTTTCAATGATGGGGGGATTCTGGGCGCCGGAATTGAAGTATGCCGGTTATGACAAGGTAATCCTTCGCGGCAAGTCTCCCGATCTCGTTTATTTGTGGATACACAACGACAAGGTGGAAATCCGTGACGCCTCCCATCTGCGGGGCAAAGGCGCGGTTGAAACTGCCGAGCTCATTCGGCAAGAGTTAAAGGAGCCGGAGGCCCAGGTGGCTGCAATCGGCCTGGCCGGTGAAAATCGGGTCTATTTTGCTTCCATCGAACAGGGCAGGTCCAGCGCCAGCCGGCTCGGAATTGGCGCGGTAATGGGAGACAAAGGGGTAAAGGCGATTGCTGTTCGTGGCACCAAGGACATCAATGTCGCCCGCCCGGCCGAGTTCATGGAGCTCTGCAACGAGGTGCTGAAGTACATAAAATTTCGGAATGATAATCCGATTCCGGGTGTCATGCCGATTTTAGCCGGACTCGGGTCGCCGCAAGAGATGAAAGTCCATGACGAAAAGTGGCACACCGAGAATTTCATGTGGGGAAATTCACGCGTCCGGAGAAAAGATTTCTGGAATGACGAAATCGCAAGGGAGTGGATGGAGAGTCTCGATAGCATGCGGACGCGGCTGATCAGTTGCTACAACTGTCCAATGACCTGCGGCGCGACCATTTCTCCCCCCGGACGTCCGACGTACATGATGAAATGCTTCTCGAAGCTTACCTATACCATGGCGGCCTTCTCAGACCTCGAATTTGGTCTGGGCATCGCCCAAAGCGCCACCGAGTACGGGGTGGACGGATTCTCGACCCCGCAAGTCATGGCCTTCGCCCTCGAGCTTTACGAAAACGGCATATTGAGTGACGCTGACTTCCCGGGAATGCCCTCCGATAATGAGGGGAGATTCTACTGGTTACTCGACAAAATCGTGCGGCGGGACGGGATTGGCGACGTGTTGGCCAATGGGACCTATTGGGCGGCCCAACAGATCGGCAAGGGTGCGGAGGAGTATGCTCATAATAATATTAAGAAACATGAGCAGCTTCCGCTCAAGCTCTCAATGCTGAATCCCATTTATTTCCTCATGTACGCCACCGGCGAGAAGATAAACATTACCCAGATTGAAGGGCAGTTCCCCCAGGCTCCTTTTCGCACGAGAGAGGAGCGGGAAGCGTTTGTAAAGGATTGGTTCCAGGTTCCGGACGAAAAGTTTAAGCAGTATTTCCTGGACTGGGAACCACGCGGGGAGAAGTCGATGCCCTATTACCCGACCGTTGAAATGTGCTGCGATATTGTCGACTGGCAGGAGAGGATGCACTACATTGATGACGCGCTCGGGATGTGCGCGGGTTTATCGGCATTTCCCCTGAAGCCTCCGTACCATCTACATAATTACCCGAAGTTCATCTCAGCGGGCGCGGGGATCGATATGGATGAGGCCAAGCTCACCCAGGCGGCCTAGAGATACCGGACGCTGGTCAGGGCCTATAATATCAGAAGGGGCATGAGGCGGAAGGATGACAA
>JARRRG010000229.1:0-17201 GCA_037380965.1 Deltaproteobacteria bacterium | reverse complement strand
GAGCAGGTCGGGGAAACCGCGGCATTCAGATATGGATGAGCCGACACGTTACGGGTTCGGCACCCGGCCCTCTCAGGATCGTGCCAACCGTCAGACCCGTCAGACGGCAAACCACTGAGAGAGCCGAGGTGCGCCTGAATCAGGTGGCTCCTCTTCACGCATGCGAGGTTCACGGCGAAAAGATCGGCACTCTGGGCTTCCTGATATAGACGAACCAGTAGATAAGCCCCACAAGAACCGATCCTCCCACGATGTTGCCAAGTGTCACCGGAACCAAATTCCAGATGAGGAAGTTGGTCCAGGTAAGGCTGCCAAAGTCCGCGCCGCTCTTTCCTATGGTTGCCCAAAAGGATGCCGGCGCCCCCGTTTTCACGAGAAGTCCTATGGGGATAAAATACATGTTGGCCACGCAGTGCTCGAAGCCGTCGGCTACGAACGCTGAAATCGGAAAAATGATGGCAAGGATTTTGTCCGTGGTCGATCGGGCGCTGTAGCAAAGCCACACGGCAAGGCATACCAGCGCGTTGCATCCGATGCCCAGCGCGAAGGCCTGGACAAACCCCAACTGACATTTCGCATGGGCTATGTTCAACACCTGAGCTCCGACGGCTCCACCACCGAACTCAAACTGCTTGGACAGCAGCATGAGGACGGCCGTGGCAACGGAGCCAACCAGGTTGCCAAGGTACACAATCACCCAGTTTCTAACGACTTGCCACGCGGAGATCCGACGGTTCGCCCACGCCATCACAATAAGGTTGTTCCCCGTAAAGAGCTCCGCCCCTGCAACTACGACGAGAATGAGGCCGAGGGAAAAGACTAATCCCCCCAGCAACCGTGTTATCCCGTACGCCACCTGGCCGCTTGCGCCGGCAGTGACTGTGGTGGCGAAGACCGCGCCCATGGCTATGAATGCACCCGCCAGAATGCTCAGGGCAAAGGTGTTTCGCCATCCCATCAGGGCCTTTCGCACACCTGTGTCTTCAGCCTTCGCAGCCATTTCCGGTGGCATGAATGCATCGATGCTTACAACCTGTCTGGTCTGATCATCGCTCATGGCCACACCACTCCTCAGATGTAAAGGTCGTCTCAGTCGAGCAGAATGATCGTTCGCTTCCCTGTTGATCCGCACTCGTTGAGGTGAGGCTTCACGTAGATCGGTCATCCCTCAGCGGTCTGCCGGCCACATCGCAAGCTCCTCGGTTCATCCGCATGCCGCGACACCTACAGCCGAGGATCGATGTTGTCCGGACCGCCGAAGTCGGGCACATAGGAGGTAACGTTCAAAAAACCTTCCTTTCCCCTGCATTCCGGGCACACATCAGGCGGAATGGAGGCCATGGTCAGAAACCCGCACTTGGCGCATTTCCAATATGGTAAACCGCATCCCGGGCAGATATCCCCCTGGAATTCGCCGGCATGGGTGTACCCGCAGTGAGCGCAAACCCACTTTTTGGTTTTTTCCGGCATCTGATTCTCTCCCTTGCAGTCAAAGCGCGATGCGCCTTGTGGTTGTTCCTATGCTGATCCCGCTGAAGCTTCTCTGCCGTCAGCTTCACGGGCTCCGCGTTGTCCTAATTCGAGCATCTTCGTCCCGATCTTCACCAGGTACTCGTTCACCGACTTGAGCGAGTCCAGGATATCCCGGAATGTGGACGACGCCTCGACCGCGCACACACCCCTTTCCAACCGCTGCCAGTGAGCCTCTCGGAAAGCTTCGAACAACAGGTCGATCCTTTGCCCGTCGGCACGTATCACCTCGAGAGCGGCTCGTTTCGGCGTCACCAATGCGTCTCTGAGGTCGACCATCGTCGTCAAAAGACTATCGAAGAACTGGTCCAGGTCTCTGTGCGCAGGCTCGCTGAAATGAATGCTTTGCATAGCTTTAGTTCGACAACACTTCAAAACGCTCTCCAACATGTCGCCGATTCTTTCGAGTCTGTAGGGAAAGTTGATAAGGCCGGTGCGAAGCTCGGGTGAGACCTCAGACGAGACGATAATCCGCGTAAGAACTTGTTCCTGCTTGTGGACATCCTGGGCCAATGATCCACACCTTTCCATGGTTGACGCATGACATTCATGAACGCATTCTGAAAGCGATCGGGTGATTTCTATGATCTTGCTGATCATGATCAACACGCCTTCCAGGAGAGAAACGGAATTGGAAAATGACCTTTCATGAAGCTTGTCCAGCGGCAACTCTTCCGGATTCAAGGTGGGGCTCAGCTCCTGAAGAGGGTTGGAGAGGACCTCTTTGTCTTTCATTGTGCGTTCCTCCGGCAGTTCAGGATTGTGTTCCAGGTTCAGGCGACCTGCGCAGGTGCGGAGTGCTCCTCATCTCCAACTCTCACCGCGGTCAACCCCGCGAAACCACGCCGCGTTCTCTCCGGGATGTTCCGATCGGTCGGAGAGCCTTTTTCCGCCAATCGTGCGGGTTCTCCCCTCGAGGAGATTCTTCAATTCTCCGGTGTCTCCTGACAACGTTCCGCGCAAGAGCTTGGTTTCCACCATCTCCTGCCCTCCTGGTGAGCGTACGCGAGATGCCAACCCAATCTCATGGTCAGCACGCCCTATTCGGCTCCGTGTGCCCTGAGCAGTTGGACCAAATCCTCGTGCCCGCCTTCCTGTGCCCAGCGCAACGCCTTGTGTCCCGATCTGTCCGCTGCGTTAACGTCTATTCCTGCTGCAACGAGAGCTTCAACAGTCTGCCGATGCCCCCCGAGGCAGGCCCAGAACAGGGAAGTTCGGCCGCCGAAATCCCGATTCCTTATGTCTGCGCCGTTCCGTAACAGCAGCCTCACAACTTCGCGGCTCCCATGCCTGGCTGCCCACATGAGGGGTGTTGCCCCCCAATGACGGTCTACGGCTCGAATCTCCGCTCCATGAGCGACGAGCAGTCTCACCGGCTCAGCCTCTCCCTTGCGACACGCCCACATGAGCGCGGTCTCCCCTTCGTGTGCTTCAATGTTGGGATCGGCTCCCCAATCGAGGAGCAGGCGAACAAGAGGAGCTCTGGCTGCCACACAAGCCCAGAGTAAGGGTGACCATCCAAATCGATTCGTCACGTTGACATCGGCTCCGCAATGTAACAGGAGCCGCACCAGTTCGAGGCTGCCGCGGCGGGAGGCTACGAGTAGGGGGGTTTTGCCGCACTCATCCCGCGCGTTGACCGGTGCTCCCGAGGCGAGGAGGGTATGTACCAGCTCTACCGGCCCGAGGAGGCACGCGTTGAGCAGCGCGTGAGCACTATGCACTTCCTGAGTCTTGTGGTGAGGATCATGTTCGAGGGATTCCCGCGCCTGGTGCTCATCTCCCGGGCCCATCTGCACTATGGGATCGCGGGAGTTACGACCGGATGTCCTTGCCGAGCTCGTCATGGAGCCACACCTTTGTGGAGGCATGTGCGTGGACGCAGTGATACGTGCGAGAGAAATTGATCTCTTTCGAACGCGTTGCCACTCCTCTCCTTGCACCTTTCAGCGCTTACTCCAGGGCGCTCGACTCCCGAGGTGATTCCTCCCGAGCTTCCAGCCTGGACTGGATAGTCAGCGCCGGCGAACCCGTTCTCTTGAGATGGATGAGTCGAGCACACACCGTCGTGGCCTGCGCCGGATCTCCAAGGGGAAGCCGGCTGTCAGGTTTCTTGACAGTTCGACAAAACATGTGAGGATCACCTACGAAATCCTGTCATAACGCCCTGCCGGTATCTACGGAGAACACTGCCAAATGGACAGTCTCGTGCCGCTGCCTCTCCTCGGGCTTCTCACAAGGTCCTCCGTGCCTTTCAGCCCGTCCCGCAACCTCTTCTTTCTGCACGGCAGCCATGTCTACTCGTAGTCAGTCGAGATCGCTCTGTTCAGTTTCCACCCTCGTTTTTGCGCTCTCCTGGGCCGCTTCCAAATGAGTCACGATCGCCTTTTCGTCCCTCTGGCGGAGAGTTCCCATATATCTGAGCATGATGCGTGCCAAGACTTGGACCTTCGCCTGGTGCCCATGGTTTTTTCGTCAGTGAAGGCCGGTCCCGCTCCGCAGTTTCCGGCAAAGCGGAAACTTGACCCAAAGCCGATTCAGGTAAACGTCCTTTCCAACGCTCGGACCGTTCGCCTTTTCACCGTACGAGCCACACACTCAGGCGCGCGAGTATGACCACATGAGCCTGGTCCCAGCCGCATGCGTCTGATCGCGGCCCGGATGCAACAGCCGCGATCCTTGTCAAAACCCTGTCCCTTCGATTACGATGCCTGGAACACACCTATCGAGACACAGACAATGGACGTGTCCTATGCGGAGGAACATAATGGCCAAGTGGACGGTGGAACAAAGGAAATTTGATGCTGCAACAGGGATATGGGCGGGAAACGGCGTATGGGAGGTTGAAGCCAAAACCCCTGAACAGGCACTTGAATACGTTTTCGTTGAATATCTGGAGAGAGCCGAGGACTTCAAACAATTCATACCGTTAGCTACGAAAGAACTCTACGGGCTCGTCCTCACCGTCGACCCTCACTCGTGGTCAGTACGGCCGGCCGGCGCGGGAGTGCCCGGCTGATCGGCTGAGCCATAGGCACAGGCCGCACGCACGGAAAAAGGAGAAAGATCCTGCCCCTCCCAGAGGAATGGCGTGAGAGCTCGGTTGCATGCGTACACGCGAAAAGCCATGCCATTCCCCCCCTTATGACTGGACGCGGATCGACCTGAGCGAGCAGCCCGTGTCGGCCGCATCCGGTCCATCGAAACCCGCGACAGCCGCGCTCCTGCGAGGGACCGGATGCGCGGGCTCACGTGTCGCGTGGATCTTGTGAACCGGTAACGAGTGCTTGAGGTCGAGCTTTTCATTGCCGCCATCCATCCTTCACCGCTTCTGACAATCATCTCGACTGCGCGGCTTTCAGACGCTTTGCAGCCGAGCTCAGGTTACTGTTGGGAACGGGTGTTGCGCGTCCAGTTCCCGACGCCCAACCTTCCAAGGATCACTCCTGGCTCGGAATCACGAATCTTTTCGGGAATAGAACAGCGGTTCTCGTGCGGGGGCGCGGATGATCCCGATTGTCGGACGGACACCCCGACCTCTATATAGAGTGGCCTAAGGGGTGACACCACTATATTTTGTGGTTGACAAGTGGTCTGTATATTGTATACAAAGCACATTACACAGTATGCAATCCCATCGCGGTGACCTCCCCTCCGGCAACCCTGAACCTCCCCGGAGGTGAGTACGCTGACGGTTCCATACTCCAGGTCACCACCAACCACGTAATGTACCTACTTACGGCCTTTCTTCCTTACCGGCCAGAAACGGTAGCGTGAGAATGAGCATCGTTTCAAAGATCCCGATCAAACCACTGCATCAAGAAGTGGCTGAGAGGGTTCGGGAGCTTATCCTGAGCGGCGTACTGAAAAGAGGGGACCGAATTGTAGAAACCGAAATGTGCTCCTCGCTCGGCATCAGCCGAACCCCCATGCGGGAGGCCCTCAGGATCTTAAGCTCGGAAGGTCTTATTGAAGTCATTCCCAATAAGGGAGCATACGTGGCTCAACCCTCCACGAAAGACATTCGAGAGATGTTCGAAGTGATGAGCATCCTCGAAGGGGCCTGTGCCAAAGTTGCTGCGGAAAGGATGAATGAGACGGATTTCAAGAAGATCGAAGTCACCCACCAGCTACTGGAGCTGCATTACGAGGCTAACGATCATGAACGGTATTTACAGATCAACAATTCCTACCATGTTCTCGTGCAAGAGATGGCCGGAAACAAGGTGTTGGATGAAGTGATCAACGGTCTCAGACAGAGGATTCTGCTGTACCGCTACCGCCAACTCTATCAGCCTGACCGGTTTTCAGCATCCATTCAGGAGCACCGCGATCTTCTGGAGGCTTTCAGGAGCCGGGATGCCGCGGCCGCGGAAGATGTCATGAAGCGGCACCTCATGAACCAGTGCGAGGCCCTGGTTGTTCGGCATGAAAATTCTGGCGGCAGCTCTGATTCACATGAGTGAGAGCGCAATGGCAAGCTACTCTCCAACCTTTGTTCTGCAATGGATGAGTGCAATGAGATTCATGGGGAGGATCCGTAAGGTGCCCGGGCCGCGCGTTATTCATTGGTCGCTTCGCCGTGCGCTTTCCCGCGATCTCGGAAAGGAGGGAGAAGCAGCCAGATAGTCCGATGTGATCTGAAACGGTTATCCAGCGGCGACCTTACAGGCCTTCCGTCCCTATCCAAACCTTTTACCCGCGGAGGAGGAAAGCATGCCAACAGTTCACGATCCGATAAAAATAGGGAGTCTGGAACTTCCTAACCGGCTGATTCAAGCCCCCACGGTCAAGAACCATGCTTCGGAGGATGGGTACATAACCGACCGTGTCGTCCGGGGCTTTGTGGAGGAAGCCCGCGGCGGCTGGGGTCTGCTGCAGTGCTCCATGTCTTTCGTTCACATGGAAGGCTGCGTGTTCAGGAACCAGATCGGTGTGCACAACGATCGATCCATAAACGGCCTTGAACGATTGGCCCGGGCGATTCATCGCGAAGGAACACTCTGCTCCCTTCAGTTCTCTCACGGCGGGGCTATCTGTAATTCGGCCATTACGGGCCTCCCGGTAGTGAGTGCCACTGAAAAGGGCGGCATATTTGGCCCGGTCCGGAAGCTTGAAACCGATGAAGTCGAGGAACGAGCCCAATGGTATGCGGACAGCGCTCTGAGGGCCAAATTGGCCGGATTTGACGCGGTCAACGTTCACAGTTGTCAGGGAACGTTGATCCAGCAGTTCATGTCCCCGTACACCAATCAGCGGGACGACAAGTGGGGTGAAGATCCCGGTCTCTTTGCCGAAGCGATCGCCAAGAAGATTCGTGCCGCGGTCGGTCCCGACTTTCCCGTTATCTGGCGTCTGGCTGCCCACGAGTTCATGTCCTGGCTCGGAGAGCCCGGGTACGACGAGGAGTGGGGCAAGAAGATGGCCCAGCGGCTCGAACCCCATGTGGACGCCCTTGACGTCACCGGCGGCCGCATCGGATTCACCAGCATGTATTCATTTCCACCGGTTTACGCGGAACGGGCCACCAGGGTCCATTTGGCCGAGGAAATCAAGAAGGTCGTCAGCATACCGGTTTTTGGCGTGGCAAAGATTATGGATGACAAGCTGGCGAAAGAGGTGGTCGAAAGCGGCCGCGCGGACTGTGCGCATTTTTGTCGTCCGGCCATCGCGGACCCGCACCTGGCGAAAAAGATCCTGGAAGGACGGCCCGAGGATATCCGCAAATGTATATCCTGTAACTGGTGCCTCGAGACCCTGTTCAGGCAACTGGAAGTGCTCTGCGCGGTGAACCCCTCTTACAGCCGGGAAGGTGAATACGAGCTGAAACCGGCCACCAAGAAAAAGAAAGTGATGGTTGTCGGGGCTGGAGTGGCCGGTATGGAAACGGCCATTACGCTGGCGCGCCGCGGACACACGGTGGATCTCTACGAAAAGGATGATGACGTTGGAGGTCTCGTTCAGTTTGTGGCCTCTGCCCACCCGAAACTCAACACGAGGGATTTGCGGAACATCGTCGACTATCACGCTGCACAGATTGAAAAGACCGATGGATTGACCCTCAATCTCGAGACCGCGGTTACTCCGGAATTGGTGGAAAAGGAGAAGCCGGACGCCATCGTCGTGGCAGTGGGCTCCGAGGAATCTCTGCCGGAGATTCCGGGTATCGATTCGAGCAAGGTGGTTACCAATGAAGACTATCTCCGCTCCGAGGGAAGTATCGACATGGGGAAGCGGGTCGCGGTCATAGGCGGTAACTACGGCGCGGAGACGGCGGTATCTTTGGCTCGGGAAGGCAAGGAAGTCTGCATGATCGAGGAAAGCGACACCGTGAACCGCCCCAACTACATCCAGGACCTCTACTCCCGATCCTTCATGCTGGATCGGCTGGTAGAGGAAGCAGGGGTCAAGATTTTTGACAGCAGCAAAGTAGTGGAGATCAACGACCAGGGAGTGGTCATTGAAAATGCCGACGGCAAGCAGACCATTGAGTGCGACAAGGTCCTTATCGCCTGGGATCGCTATTACGCCCGGAAAATATGAAAAAGCGGTGTGTGGGCGGTAACGCCGCCCCGCAGTGAAATCCGCAGTCTTCCAGGCAAGAGAGTGGCAGGTTCGAGCCTACCTCGGTGGATGCACAGTGGCTCCGTAAATTCTGGAGGTGAACTATGATTTTTGCGTTTTTGATCGTCGTCTCGTTGATCCTGTTTTTTAAAGGATTTATAGTGCTCGGAAAATTTTCCGGCAAGCAGGTTGACTGTTTGAACGTGGCCGCGGGCCTGTCCATCTGGATCATGGGACTGTTTATCGGCATGACCGACAACCTTGGCGCGGTTGGGCCGACCCAATCTTTTGTGGCCACGGCCTCATGCATGGTCTTTGCCCTTACGTACGTGCTGTTGGCCGGTGAGATCATCGCGGGTACGGATTTCAAGGCACTCGGTTACTATTGCTTTATGGCCGGTCTCATCATGTTCCTCATCGGTCTCGGCTTCTTCCACGTCCTCGGCGCGACCCTGGTAGCCTCTTCCCAATTCGGCGTGTTATGGCTTCTGTGGGCAGCCTTGTTTTGGCTCTTTTGGGCCTGCTGGGGCCTGGGCAAGACCGGCTTGGTTCCATTCACCGGGTACTACACGGTTTTCACGGCCATTTTTACTGCGCTCTATCCATCCATCGCCTTTTTCAACCTGGGGCGCATCGGTTGGTGATCCGGGTAAAGGTGCACACGGGCAGGGGTTGTGTTGCAAGAGGAGAGGCCGGCCTACACCGGCCTCCGGACCGGGATCGTTAACATGAAATGTTGAGACAATACAAATTACTGCATCGAGCATGCACATTACGGTATTGATCTCTGATTGCAGGCAGAAGTTCCGCAAGGCTCCGCAAGCCTCTGTTCAGAATGACCGGCACAGATGGTTGGAGGCAAGCACGTTACAGAGCGGGGAGCGGAAACGGCAGCTCAAGTGAGGTGGATCCGTGCAGAATCCTTGGCTGAGGCTGCAGGAACAAGACTGAGTATGAAGTCTCCGGGAGCAGCCGCAATGGTGGGTTGACGACAAGACCATGCGGCAATCCAGCGGCATTGGTCCAGGAAGGAGCTTCAGCAGACTGATTTCACTGGTGTTGCCGGAGCACCCTTTTTGTGAGATCATGGTTACAGAGGTGAGAAAGAACGGAAAGCCTCGGCGCGGCGTGAGGCCCGAGGCAAAGACGACCGACGGCAGCGAGCCTTACAAAACCTGGGGGAGTGAATCGACCCGAATGGAGGTGAGGTCCACGTACATTTCCCGCGAGGTCTCATCCGGAGGGCTGATCACCGGTACCTCCGGGGAACGGAACATAAGATCGCGGTTACCGTGAGAATGCTCGGTGCCATGCTCCGGCCGCGGACCTGCTGGTGCCGCGAAGAACCGCCGTAATTCGGTGACGGCCCCGTAAATGCGAAGCGGCAACAGTCTCCGGTGAGCTGCTTCCACAATCGATTGTCAGGTGTTGGCAAAGACAAACTTCCGCGCCGTGCTTCAGGTCCCGGCCATCTCAGTCGTGGTCGGTCACAAGAGGGAGCTTACTTCTTGTAACACGGTCTGACATTGTTGCGTGGCAAGAATGATAGGTTGTCGATTATTCTCGAAGCGTACTCTCAATTCTGCTGCTCTGGCTCGGTAATTAGCTTTCCGAAGTCACCCTTTGAATTGACTGACAAAGGGTTCTCGAAGCCAAAACCCGTCGCGTAGCTTAAAGGTGCCTGTTGACCATGGGTAAGTCACAACCTTTTCAGTACCTACTTATCGACGTAACTCAGTCGCAATCCCAGCTTCTGGATATTCCGCCCGAGGTGATACGCGATTATCCGTCCGGGGCCGCTCTGGCCACATGGTTACTCAGTACCCATCAGCCTCAACACACGGATCCTCTTTCACCCGGAAGTGTCGTCGCCCTGGCGCCGGGGATGTTCAGCGGCCTTCCTTTTCCAGGGGCCACCCGGATGGCTCTCGTCGCGACGTCGCCTTTGACGGGACTTTGGGCCGGCGGCGTCATGGGTGGCGAGTTCGCGTGGGCCCTGGCCCGTACCGGTTGGTCGGCTGTAGTCATTCAGGGAAGAGCTCCCGAGCTCTGCTTCCTGCTCTTTGACGAGGGCCGGGTGTTCTTTCGCAGGGCCTCTCGCTTACGAGGATTCTCCCAGAGGCGTGCCACGGATGAGCTCAAAAGGGATTGGGGAAGTGAAGCCGCGGTCTTGTGTATTGGGCCCGCGGGTGAGGCATTGGTCCGATTCGCAAACGTACGTGACAGCTCGCCGGAGCCGGGCTTGCGGGGAGGTCTGGGCGCGGTTTTGGGATCGAAAAATCTGAAGGCCCTGGTGCTGAGGCCCGATCAAGGCCGATCGATTGCCCAACCGGAAGATTTCCTCGGAAAGGTCGTACCGCTGATAAAGCGGCTCGGCGGAACTGATGAAACCGACGGGTCTGTAACGGTGTTGGATAAACTGGAGAAGGCCGACGCATTACCGGGTCGTAATTTTCAAGAAGTTTTCAAGGAACCGACCTGGATTGACGCGGTCAATAAGGTTCCTGAAAGCAAAAGGGCGTGCATCGGTTGTCCGATTTCGTGCCTCAGATTGGCCTCGATTGAGAGCGAGGATGGTGGCGGTCAACCGCGAAGCGAATTGACGCTCCTCCCGGAACATGTTTGGGCGGCCGGGCCGTTGGTCGGACTCGATTCACCGGAGCACACGGCACGGGTTCTCATCCGTTGCCGGGAGCAAGGTCTGGAGCCCATATCGTTCGGAGGCGCGACAGCGTGGGCGGCTGAGGCCGTGGAGAAAGGAATCGATCTCGGCCTTCATTTCGATTCGCCAGCCGGCTTTGGACGCGCGGATTGGCTGGCCGATCTTCCGGGGTTGCTCGTAAGCAATCCGCAAGTGAGAGGCCTGTTGGGACAGGGCGCGGCCGCAGCGGCGCAAAAAATCGGAGGACCCGCGATTGCTCTGGCTGCCCACTATGAAGGACAGGAATTGAGCTATATCGATCCCAGACGGCATTATCTCCCGCTTTCATTTCTGGGCCCGGCATTCGTTATCTGGCCATGGGAGGAGATGAACCTCGAGACCGATGAGGAAGAGACGATAGATGGCTTGATCTCGAGGGAAGATCAGTGGGCTCTCTGGCAAACCCTCGGCCTCTGTCCCTGGGCCGCGGATGCTCAAGAAGGCCTTGAGGAGATGCTCTGCGAAATGTTCCCGTTGCTGGACGGGAGGAATGTGAGCCCGGAAACCCTCACCGGCTGGAGCAGGGGTCTGATACGTTTAATCAAGAGCTTTGACTGGCGCGAGGGGTGGCGGCCCTTCAATCAGAACGTGTCTCCGAGGTTTTTCGAAGAAGATCTGATCAGTCCTGACCGGGTTTTTTCAGCCCTGGATCGGGAGGAACGGCACGGCCGCATGAAAAAGTATTTTTCCAGGAGGGGCTGGGGAGACGACGGCCGGCCCATCCCGTAAGCATAACCTTGACACCGTTTGTCACGAAGCGGCTCAAGCCCGAATACGTGAGGATTGAAAGAATATGACCGATAGCGAGCCTCAAAGTCCACGAATAGGAGTTTTTCTCTGTCATTGCGGGACGAACATAGCAGGCGTTCTCGATATGAAGGACTTGGGCGATTACGCGGGCAAGCTGCCCGGGGTGGTTCTGTCCGCGACCAATCTCTACACCTGTTCCGAGCCTGGACAGCAGGAGATCATCAACCTGATCCATGATCATGAGCTCGACCGGGTGATCGTCGCGGGCTGTTCCCCGAAACTCCATGAAGGGACGTTTCGCAAGTGCCTGATCGAGGCGGGACTGAATCCCTTTCTTTTGGAGATGATCAACGTCCGGGAGCAGGTCACCTGGGTCCATTCCCACCAGCCCACCGAGGCTCAGCAAAAAGCGAAGGACATGCTGGCCGCGGCTGCGGTCCGGGCCGCGTTGCTGGAACCGTTGGAGTACATCGAAGTGCCGGTGACCAAAAGAGCCCTGGTGGTGGGCGGCGGCATTGCCGGGCTCTCCGCAGCGCTGGATCTGGCTGACGCCGGCGTGGAAACGATTCTCGTCGAGAGGTCTCCCAGCGTGGGCGGCAGGATGGCCCAACTCTGCAAGACGTTTCCCACGATGGACTGCCCCATATGAATTCTGGCCCCCAAGATGGTTGACGCGGCGCGTCATCCCCGAATTGAATTGATGACCTTGACGGAGATCGCATCCTGCAGCGGGTACGTGGGCAATTTCCACGTGACCCTCGAAAAGAAGCCCCGTTTCGTGGACGACGTGTGCAATGCCTGCCGGGATTGCATCGAGGTTTGCCCGATCAAGGTGCCGAGCGAATTCGATCTCGGTTTGGCGCCGAGACGGGCGATCTATCAACCGTTTTCACAGGCCGTGCCCAGCACCTTTCTCATCGATGAGGATGCGTGTATTCACTGCTACAAATGTGTGGATGTCTGACGAGCATGGACCTCGAGCGCCTGCTCGACCCGGCCGGACCGACCCAGGGTGAGCTCGTTCGGCCGTCCGATTTGGGCAGACCCAACCGCATAGCCTTTATCCAATGCGCGGGCAGCCGGGATCTCAATTACAATGAATACTGTTCCGGGTACTGCTGTATGGCGAGCATCAAAGCGGCCATCCACATGAAAGACAAGTATCCGGAAGCTGAAATCGCCGTCTTCTACATGGATATTCGGACCCCCTCGAAAGGGTACGAGGAGTTCTTCCGGCGGGCTCGGGAAGCGGGTGTGCGATTCATCCACGGCAAGCCTTCCGAGGTGGCTCCCACCGCTTCAGGGGACTCGCTCGTCATCTACGGTGAAGACCGCAACCTGGCGCGGCCGCTGGAATGGAAAGCCGATCTGGTGGTGTTAGCCACCGGCGCGGTCCCCTCTGCCGGCACTGAAGAGTTGAGCTCCAGGCTCCTGGTGAGTCTCGACGAGAACGGCTTTTTCCGGGAGCACCATCCGAAACTGAGGCCCATTGACTCCCCCACGGAAGGCGTGTTTTTTGCCGGAGCAGCTTGCGGCCCCAAGGACATTCCGCACAGCGTGGCCCAGGGCAGCGCGGCCGCTGCCCGCGCGTCACGGGTCCTCATGAATGATCGGCTGATGATTGAGCCGATTGTGGCTCGGGCTGACCCGGCCTTGTGCCGCCAGGTCACGAAAAAGTGCGGGATATGCGCCCGCCGTTGTCCCTTCGGAGCGATCCAGGTCGAGCCGGGTCAGGCTGCCCGGGTCATAGCCGCGAAATGCATGGGCTGCGGAACCTGCGTGGCCGAGTGCCCCACCGGGGCCATCACTCAAGCCCACTTTGGCGATTTGCAGATCTTCAGCCAGATCCAGTCGTACCTGAGCGAACGGCCGGAAGACAAGATTCTCGCGTTCATGTGCTGGTGGTGCAGTTATCCCGGAGCTGACAACGCGGGCGTGAACCATCTCCAATACGCGGCGTCCTCACGCGGGATCCGGGTCATGTGTGCAGGCCGGATAAAACGGGATTTCGTTTTCGAGGCGTTTCGCCGGGGCGCGGGCATGGTATTGGTCTCCGGTTGCCATCCCCAGGATTGTCATTATCTGACCGGCCAGCATTGGGCGGAGCGACGCATGAACAGCATGCCGGATCGTTTGGAACGAATGGGCATCTCGCGGGAACGGTTCCGGGTGGAATGGATCTCCGCGGCCGAAGGCCGGAAGTACGCAAAGGTGATGAACGAAATGCACGAGACCTTGAAAGAGCTGGGCAGGGTCCACATCAGGCAGGAGAATGAGACCGCGATGGCCGCGCTGGAGAAAAAACTCGCCCTCGTGCCTGACATCGTCGGTGCACCATTCGGTCACGCAGAGGCCCTATGAAGACACTGAGAGAATTCATTGTGGATCATGATGTGCGGCGGCGGGCTCAAGCCTGTTATCAGTGCGGGGTATGCGTCGGTGGTTGCCCTGTAGGGCGTTGGCGGGAGGATTTCAATCCCCGGCGCATCGTGGAAATGATCGTGAGAGACGAACTGGAGGAGCTCGTCGGGAGCGAGGCTATCTGGCTCTGCAGCGCGTGTTTCACCTGTCTCGATCGCTGTCCTCAAAAGATTGAGGTGACCGAGCTGATAACCCATGTCAAGAATGTCGCGGCAAGACTCGGCAACGTCCCGGAAGGAGAACTGAAAAAAGCCCGGATCATTGTCAAGGAGGGCTGGGCCGGCCTTCCGGTCGGCAGGACCCTGAAGCAGCGAGCGGCATTGCACCTGCCGGAATTGGATCAAGACGAAGAGCTGGCCGACCTGAAAGAGTTGATGAAAGCGATGAAGCAGGAGGGTGTCCTCCACCGAGAACGATCCTCCCCGGAAAAAGAAAAGAACGTCAGGGATTGAGCAGCTATGGGTGAATGGTCCTATAATTTGTACACGGGGTGCCTTATTCGTTCCCGGTTTCCCCATGTGGAGAAATCGGCCCGGGTGGTTTTCGATCGGCTCGGTGTCGAGATTCGGGAGATCGCAAATGTCGGCTGCTGTCCGGAGCCGGTCGGCATGCGCAGCCTGGACGAGGAGGTGTGGCTGACGGTGGCGGCTCGGAACATGTCGGTCCTGTCCGCGGCGAACCGACCGGTGATGACCCTGTGCAATGGTTGTTACAGCACGTTTCGCGAAAGCGAGCATCTCTTGTCCGCGAACAAAGAATACAGGGAGACGGTGAATCGCCATCTCGCGAGTATCGGTCGTGAATATGCGGCCGGACTGGAGGTGGATCATTTTGCCAGGTTCCTGTACGAAAAGATCGGGCCGGCACGGTTGAAGGAGCTCGTGGTTGCACCGCTACGAGGGCTAAACGTTGCCTTTCACGCGGGGTGCCATCTGGTTCGTCCCTTTGAGCTTCTCGCGTTTGACGATCCGGAGAATCCGACGAAAATCGAAGAGCTGTTGCGTGCGCTCGGCGCGGAGGTGGTGGACTATCCTCGCAAGTCGCTTTGCTGCGGATTCACGATCATGGGGGTGGATGCCGATCTTTCACTGAAGATGGGTTTTGAGAAGCTCAAAAATATCAAGGCATCGGGTGCTCAGGCCGTGGTGGTGGTCTGCCCCGCGTGCCTCCAGCAATTTGATGTTAATCAGCGGCAGATGGAGCGGAAGTTCGGCGCCAAGCTGGGGCTCCCCGTTTTCTATCTCACGGAATTGATCGCGCTGGCCCTGGGCGAGTCTCCGGAATCTTTGGGCCTGGATCTGCATCGGACCGAGGCATTGTCGCTCGTCCAGGCTCTTGGGTTGACCCGCGCGGCCCCATCAGCAGGAGCATCTCGGGTTACGGTCGGTCTGACGAGGGAGTAAGGTGATGCGTTTGGGAAAGACACAATCGAAGGTGACTCCCGATGCGGAAGTGATCCTCTCACGCCGGATGATCGGACTGGAGCAGTCGCTCATGCTCGATCGGGAACGTTGCTGCGGTTGCGGTGATTGCGAGATGGTATGCCCCACCGGCGCGGTATCGATAACCGAGCCGGTCGTCGCGGAGGGGCGCGTCCTCAAGAAGGCAGTGGTTGACATTGACCCGGCCGCGTGCACCTATTGCGGTGAGTGCGTGGCTCTATGCCCGACAAAGGCGCTTTCCTGGCGTGAGAACGAGGAGACGGTCCCAACCGTGATTACGGAAGGCATCATGCCGGTCCTCGACGAGGAGATCGAGATCGATAGTGAACGCTGTGTGATCGACTGTAAGCTCGCCTGCCGGGAGAGCTGTCCTCTGGGCGCGATCGAGGTCACTATCGAGGATGATGAGTCAGGCGAGGCCCGGATCACCCATGTGGCGGTGGACCGAGAGGGCTGCCTGTACTGCCGGCGCTGCGAGCCCGCGTGTCCCTACGGGTTGATACAGGTCAAGAAATCGAGGACAGGGCTGGTGGTGTTCAATCGGGAAGCGTGCCCTTCAGGGTGCATGGCATGCACGGAGGTCTGCCCCACCCGCGCCCTGTACCGTGAAGGCGACGAAGTCCGGTTGAATGAAGATACTTGTATCTATTGCCGGGCGTGTACCCGAGTATGCCCGGCGGATGATGCGTTGGAGGTCAGACGTGAGATGATTCGCGGCCGATGTCCCACGTCTCAGCTTTGGGCGGACATGCTGGAAAAGCTTGTCTCTCCTGCAGCCAGACTCAGGCACATTCAGGAAACCGCTGCGATCAAACGGGCTCGGGCCTATCGGACGCGCATAGACTGAGGAACTGCGGATGACCCAAAAAAAGATGCTCATCTGTGACCGTAAACTCTGTACGAACTGCCGTTTATGTGAAATGGCCTGTTCCGCGGTGAAGACGGGGATTTTCGATCCGGTCCGATCGCGGATCAGGGTCTGGGAAACCGATGGCGGGGCCAAGGCGTACACCTGTGCCAACTGTGAAGGCGATCCGGCCTGCATCGCGGCCTGTCCTTTGAAAGGCCTGTCCCGGGACGAGGAGACGAGCGCGGTCCGCGTTCCCGAGGATCTCTGCGATCAATGCGGCCGATGCGTCACCGCGTGCCCGTACGGGGCGCTCGTTTTCATTCAACAGGGAAAGGCCCCGGTAGTGTGCGACCTCTGCCCGGACCGCGAGACCCCGGCATGTGTGGCCGTCTGCCCCACGGGCGCGCTCACCTATGCCGATGTCCTGCCCATACCGAGAAAGACTGCCAAGCGGCAGATCAACATCAGCCTGGGATGCAATAACTGCGGCCAATGCACTCCGTCGTGCTCATCCCAGATTCTCAAGGTAATTGATGGATGGCTGCGGCCGACCGATCCGTCGAAGTGCCAGGTCTGCGAGCACTGCGCGACCGGCTGTCCTCTGGGAGCGATCAGGATAAATCGCCGCAGCAAGATACTCTTTTAGCAACGGAGCACCGAGGCTTCACAAATCGTGGAGGTTGTCACATGGCTCTAATGAGTGGAAAGGCTTACAAAGATAGTTTGAGAGACTTAAAGGTCAATGCCTTTGCCTTTGGAAAGCGAATTGAGAATCAACTGGAACATGAATTGACCGCGCCGGCCATAGAGGCGGTGGCCATGACCTACGACCAGGCGTTGGACCCAAAGCGTGCGGACAAGATCACGACGGTCTCCCCGATCACCGGAGAGAAGATCAATCGGCTGACCCACGTGTACCAGGACGCGGACGACCTGATTAAAC
>JARRRG010000228.1:0-5315 GCA_037380965.1 Deltaproteobacteria bacterium | reverse complement strand
GACATTGGCGGCAGAGCTTCCCGACATCATCCCCATGAGGCCGCTGCCGCAGATGGCGACCTTGGCCCCTGGGTCAGTCCGTCGCGCCGGTGCTCATGGGCGCGGTCGCGGCGGGAATGGGACTTGATTCGGTGTTCTGGGCCGGGATCGCCGTGAGCCTTTGCATGATGGCCTCGTTGGTCTGGGTGATAAAGTGAGCCGCGGGCAAGGTTGTAAACCCGCGCTTCAAACGGGCACGTCGCCGGGACGATGCACTCCCGGGTGGTTCTCGGGAACAATCTGCGTAAGACCTCAGAAATCCAAAGAGATGTCGGTTTTCCACATCGGCTGTGGATAACCTGGGGTTAACCCTGTGGATAGCTTCCGTTGTGTTTGGAAAATATTAGGTTGATGGCAAATTGCATCCTTTGGAGACACTCTGATTTCCCCTGTGATCTCAGATAATAAGCCCAAAGTTTCTGATAATGTTAGAGGCCGATTAATCCTAATCATAAGGATCGGTAAGTTATAAACACCTGTTGATAAATGATTATTTGGCCCGATTGAAATCACCTGATTGTTCGACGCGTACTCTCACCAAAACATGCCCCTCAGTGTCGAGCCCCGGCCCCTGGCGAGCCAAATGCAATTCCGCGATAGACCTTTGGAATCGTTTGTAGTAGAGTGAAAGCAGAGACGCGGAGACCGCACAACCCGGGATTGACATGCATTGATCGGTGCACGCAGCGAGCGGCAAAACGCTCAAGGTGTCCGTGGACGCGTCTGGAACGAGACAAGGTCTTCATCGTGCATTGAAGCGGGTGTGGGCAAATGGGGAAGACCTCTATCACGATACTGATCGTAATCCTGGCCGCCGGGGCAATCATTTATGGAGGAGGAGCGATCTATGTGCGCGGCGCCCCGATCTTCTATCACCTTGACTCCGCTCTGGGCACGAGCGTGTTGATGGACACCCACTACCGGTTGATGTTCCTGCTCCGCCGTGAAGAGAATACCGAAGAAGATGCCTTTACCAAGGTGTATCAAGACTTTGACAAGGTTTTGAAACAAACGTCAGAATAGACGCGCGCTTCTTCCACATGCGTTAGCGTCGATCATTCCTTCCCGTTTCATAGCTTCCCGGCCCAATTTCCCACATGCTGAGCTTGCACGGCTTGCTCTCGATCCATTGATCGTTCAGCGTGTGCAGCTTCGTTCGCTCACGAGCCTTTTTCGGAAAGCCGTGGTGCAGGGGAGAGACCACAAGCCTCATGCCGTCGTGACATGGCTATTTGCGCTTACGCTTCGCGGCGCAGGCAGCGCATATCCCGCGTATGTGCGCATGTCTCGATTCGGGCCGGCCCCAGTCAGCCACTTCTCGAGGGAGAGCCGCTTCATCGAATTCAGGCCAGGAGAAATCGAGAACACCTTTGCACTCGGTGCAGACGAGATGTTGGTGAGTCTCCAGATTGGGGTCAAATCTGAGTCGATCCTCGAGGAATTGGACCTTCCCGACGAGCCCGCACCGCTCGAAGGTGGCCAACGTCCGGTATACCGTGTCCAGGGAGATGGTGGGGAGCCGCGTCTTCACCCGCTTGTACACATCCTCCGCGGAGGGATGGTCCCGCGCGTCGACGATCTCGAGAAAGATCTCCAACCGCTGGGGGGTGACTTTGATTCCCTGCTCGCGGCAGACCCGTTTAAAAAGGGCGATTTTGTCTTCCGACAGGTGATCTCGCGCCATGCCTCGCCCCTCCCTCGTGAAAGACCCTCCTCTCATAACACAAATCACTTTTCGCTGCCAGTCAAGGGTTACTCGGCCGTCCACCCGCCCACCCGCGGCATTGAAGCCGCTGACTCAGCTCGACGCCCGTATCGCCTCAATGCGGGCGTCATCCCATTGCCGTGGAATCGGAAGTCCGAACACGTCAACGCGGAGGCCCTGCCAACATAGAAGAACGAACCTTCAGAGGCCGCGCAGGTGGGGCCTCTAAAGGCCCTCCAGGGAGTTCGCAACGATTATTCGGTCATCCGATCGTCAAGGAACGTTGCCGTTCCCCCTTATGCTGCCACCAGCTTCATACCGAGCAAGGGCCGGCAAGTCAACTCTCATCGGAGCGCTCGGATGGGCGAGGTCCCGCTCCCCGCTTGCCGCCCAGCCGGACAACCAATCTCCCGGCCACCGCGGGACCGGCTGAACGCCGCGAAAAGGAGCTCAAACGGAGCCGTATATTCCGCGTGAGAACGAGGGGACCTTGGCATATCGGGCGGATGGTCTATTCTATGAAAAATAACGCGTCTCACGAGGCAGCTCTCGAGGCACATGACCACCTCGATGCGACTCCATGATATAAGAAACGCTACACAGGGGACACCTCGTGCCCCCGCACGAGATGGACCGCGATGGAGGCGAGCATGACAAAGAAACGAGCAGGCACGGTGTTCAAATCAATGATGCTCAGCCTTGTGCTCATCTCAGCGTCTGTTCTGTTGCCGGCATTGGTGGCCGCGTGGAATCCGGTGTTACGTCCACTCAGGCCACGCATAAATGGCATCCGTCAGCAGGCCCTGATTCGGATGCAGTTACACAGACTCAGACAACAAAACCAGAGCAGGCAGTTGAAAGGGCAGATCCGCCGGCTCAAACGTGCGGAGAATGAGCTCGATGTGCGGCAGGAGGTCAAGAAACTGAATCAGCCGCGGGACACCCGTCCTTGAGCCGTAAAAAGGCTTCACAACCACATTCGTGTTCCCAGGGAGCGCCCACGATGCCCAAAGCTGCGAAAAAGGCCCATGACGTAGTTGTGGTCGGAGCCGGACCTGCCGGCATTTTTTGCGTACTGAAACTCCTGGCTTCGGGCATTCACGATATTGTGATGATCGACATGGGCAAGGACATTGGCGGTAGAAAGCGTCGGGGAAAAGACCTCCTGTGCGGTTGGGGCGGGGCAGGAGCCTTCAGTGACGGCAAGATTACCCTCTCTCCCGAAGTTGGGGGTTTTCTCGGGGAGTACCTCGATAGAGAAACCCTCCGGAGACTCCTGGAAGAAGCAGATCGCACGTACCTGGAATTCGGCGCTCCGACAGAGGTGTACGGCGCGCCTTCGGACGAGCTGGACAACTTGCGAACCGAAGCCCGACAGGCCGGTATTGAGCTCGTACCCAACCAGGTGCGACACCTCGGAACGGAAAACTGCTTTCACCTGCTCAGCCGAATGCGGAAAGAGCTGGACGGAAAGGTCGAGGTGCTGACCGAAACGCGCGCCGAGACCGTCAGTATGGAGAACGGGCACGTCCGCGGCATCATCACCGCGGACGGGAAAGAGGTTCGCGCCCGTGCGGTGGTGTGCGCGCCGGGGAGGACCGGAGCGGGATGGATGCGGGGAGAGGCGAACAAGCTCGGCCTTGAGTCACGGCCAAATCCCGTTGACATTGGTGTGCGCGTCGAGACTCAGGCCTCCATTGTGCTCAAATTGACCGAAACCTGTTATGAGGCCAAGCTCGTCGCATACTCGAAAACGTTCGAAGACAAGATTCGGACATTTTGTATGAATCCGTACGGGGAGGTCGTGATAGAGGAGCTGGACGGGCTCGTCACGGTGAATGGGCACTCGTACGCGGGAAAGAAGACCGACAATACCAACTTCGCGTTGCTGGTGAGCTCGTCCTTTACCAGGCCCTTTGACGATCCTATCCGATACGGGCGAGACATCGCGGGGTTGGCCAATATGCTCGGCCACGGAGTGATCGTTCAGCGGCTCGGGGACCTCCGCCACGGCAGGCGGTCCAATCCGGAGCGCCTCGCGAGAAGCACCACACGACCTACTCTGGAATCCGCGGTGCCGGGCGATCTCAGCTTTGTGCTCCCCTATCGCCTTCTCAAGAGCATCATGGAGATGCTCGAGGCAATGGACTCACTCACGCCGGGAATTTACTCACGGGACACGCTCCTCTATGGGGTTGAGGTCAAGTTCTATTCGAATCGTATCGCGCTCTCTCCCCATCTGGAAACGCAGATACCCAACCTCTTCGCCATCGGAGACGGCGCCGGCATTACGCGGGGTCTGCTCCAGGCTTCTGCGAGCGGGCTCAGGGCCGGTGAAGCGATTGCCGCGCGGTTCAAGGGCTGAACGAATCGACCGCGTGCCCTGCGCGGCAGTCAAGGTGAATAATTACCCCCTGCGGGCCACTGGGGTAGCCGCGACAGGGGGTAATCCCGCGGAGGAGTTGGGGCCGCGGAAGTGAATAAGGTTGGGCAGAATCACGCGACGAGATTTATGCTCGCGCTCGGACCTGCGCCCTCTTTGGCAGACAGGAACCGGATGATCCTGTTGCGTATGGGATAGTACGCAGCATGCTCGATGATGGTGGTTCTGGCTCTCGGGCGGGGAATGGCCACGTCGAGCTCCTCCATGATTCGTGCCTCGGGTCCGGGGCTCATGAGCAGGATGCGATCCGACAGGAGAATGGCCTCATCAACGTCGTGAGTCACCATGAGAATGGTGATTCCCGTCTTGATCCACATGCGAATCAACTCTTCCTGGATGACACCCCGGGTGAGCGCGTCTATCTGAGCGAAGGGCTCGTCAAGAAGCAGCATGCGAGGCTCCACGCAAAAAGCTCTGGCCAGGCCGACACGTTGCTTCATTCCGCCCGAGAGGGCAGAGGTTTCCTTGTCTTCGGTATCTTTGTGTCCATTCATTGACCCGATGTCGGTCCCAGGTGGGGAAAGCCGCCTTGACCGCAAGCCGGATATTCCCAAATGCCGTGAGCCATGGCATGAGGGCAAAATTCTGGAAGACTACCATCCGATCGAGCCCCGGTCCGGAGATCTCCTTGCCGTCGAGGAAGACAAAACCTTCTGAAGCGGATTCGATCCCGGCCACGATGTTGAGCATCGTCGACTTTCCACAACCCGAGTGACCGAGAACCGATACGAATTCTTTCTCCTTGACGCTCAATGAGAGGTCCTTGAATACGCAGAGATCCTCGCGGGTTCCAGGGGCGGGAAAATATTTGGCTATGCCCTCCACCTTGAGACGTTCCATTCCTCGCACTCCTATTCCACGTAGGCCAGGTGTCTGGCCAACCGATTAAACAGATTGTCGATGATCACACCCACAACCCCGATGACCAGCACCGCGAATATGACGCTCGTGAGGGAGAGATTATTCCACTCATTCCATACGAAGTAGCCCAATCCGAGCGATCCGAGGAGGGCCTCCGCGGGAACGATAGCCACCCACGCGCTCCCCATCGAAATCTTCAGACCCGCGACAATCGTGGGGCCGGCCGCGGGAAGTATGACCTTGAACACCTTGCTCACCGGATTCATC
>JARRRG010000227.1:4807-6732 GCA_037380965.1 Deltaproteobacteria bacterium | reverse complement strand
AGTTATCAAGCTGCCGTCAATAAAGCTGGACATTGATGGCGCCGATAATCGGATGCTCCCGAGGTATCTATCCAATTTCGACCTCGAGACGATTTTCGACTTTCGTCAGCGAATCATCTTGGAAACCTTTGATTTCTTCAAGCCGGACGCTTTCATCATCGAACACAACATGACCGGACAGATGAGTGAGCTGATTCCCGTGCTCATGAAAAAGTGGATGCGCAAAGGCGGACCCGCCGATTTTGCTGTCGCGCACATCTCGCGCGGCATAATGAGATGGGTGCCTTTACTGAAGATTCCATACCAGAACCCGCGGCATCGCTCCGAGTCCATCAATATCGGCGAGCTCTATGACTTCATGTATGTCCTTGAGGACAAGGAGGTCATTGATATAAATAAGGCGTTTCTCGGAGACGATCCTGAACTGGAAAAGAAGATACGATATCTGGGCAAGATCACAAACAAGATTCATGAGGAACTTGCGGCCCGCGATGACGTAACCAGCCGGTTCGCTTTGTCCAACAAACCTATCGTGCTGGTCTCTTTGGGTCGGAATCGCATGGTGGAGGCAATTTCCGCGAAGCTGCTGAAAAGCTTTGAGAACACCAGGGTGATTCCGGATTGCCAAGTGGTGATGATACTGGATCCCTACCTGGATAGACAAACCGCCGAGACTCTTAAGAATCACCCCCTGGCCGGGAATGTCCAACATGGTGAACGAAATCCTCCTCACCGGCACCGCGGCGATACTCATCCCCGAAAGCCACGGTGGGGGTGAACAGGAACAAAGAGTGCGAAGCGTCACTCAAGAAAACATACGGGCCTTAAATGAGGACGAAATTCTCCGAAATGGTGCGGACCAATTGATTCTTGATGTCCTGAATTGCCCTAATGCGCGCGTTCCCCGCAAATTCGATAAGTACGCCATTGGCAAATCGATCATCGATGATCTCGAACAATGGACGGTTCATAGCAAGGCCTGATCGATTACCTGAGCCCCTCTACGGATAAATGCCGCGGATGAGTATCGCGTCGTTTATCCGCTGAATCGCCAGCATCTGCGCAGCGACCCGTTCAGTGACTTGATGAGCGTTACAGCAGTCCGTGACACTATGATACGCTCTCACCATGAGGTCCTTCAAATGCCGGTTGATCTGTTCCAACGGCCAGGAGAAGGACTGGAGATCCTGCACCCATTCAAGGTAACTGACCGTTACGCCGCCGGCGTTGCACAGTATGTCGGGAATGGCTGAAATACCCCGTTCCAAGAGTATTTCATCTGCCTCAGGAGTGACTGGTCCGTTCGCCCCTTCGGCAATGATGCGGGCCTTGACCTTGTCTCCGTTGCCGGAGTGTACCTGATTTCCGGTCGCTGCAAGAACGAGCACGTCGCATGGGAGCGTGATTAACTCGTCATTTGTGACATGTACCGCTCCCGGGAAGCCGAGAACGGAGCCGGACTCCGTCTTGTGATTCTTGAGAGCCGTGAGATCCAAACCATCTTCCTTGAGCACTCCCCCACTGGAGTCGCTCGCCGCAATCACTTTCATCCCCAACTCTGCGCAACAGGTCGCGGCAACGGACCCGACATTTCCAAAGCCCTGGACAACCACGGTGGTCTCCGCGGGATCGATTCGCTGGTGATTGAGTGCTTCCTCGAGCATATACACCACGCCCCGGCCGGTTGCCTCGGTTCGGCCGAGGGATCCCCCGATTTCGACAGGCTTTCCGGTAACCACTGCGGGAACTGAAAAACCCACATGCATCGAATAGGTATCCATTATCCAGGCCATGATTTGCTGGTCAGTACCCAGATCCGGCGCGGGTATATCACTTTCCGGTCCCATTAATATACTGATTTCTGTGGCATAGCGACGGGTTAATCGTTCCAGTTCCCCCCGGGAAAGCTCTTTGGGATCCACCAC
>JARRRG010000227.1:0-4758 GCA_037380965.1 Deltaproteobacteria bacterium | reverse complement strand
TCCACCGTAGGGGAGATTCATCAGAGCGCACTTCCAGGTCATCCACATCGCCAGCGCCCGAACTTCGTCCAGGGTGACGTGCGCAGAATAACGGATCCCTCCCTTTGTGGGCCCTCTGACTGCCGAGTGATGGACCCGGTACCCCCTGTATATCCCAATCTCACCATTGTCCATTTCAACCGGGAAGGTGACGGACAGTTCGCGTTTCGGATACCTGAGCATGTCAAGAACGCCGCGCTTGAGCTTCAGATGGGAGGCGGCCTTGTCAAACTGGATGAGGGCATTGGTGTATGCGTTCTCACTGCTTTCATCATGCTTTGGCCGCAAAGCCTCGGAAATGGAAAACGGGCAAGAAGATTCTTCTTCCATGATTCCATGCATTCTTTTTGTCATCGGTCCCCCTCTGCAGAAAAGCGTTTCACGAAATACAGCGTTAACGTTGCCGGTGCCTACCGAGTCTGGAATGTTATCCTGACTCGGAACCGCATGAATGCCCCACGTTCGTGTCAGCAGATACGGGGCAAGAGCTCACCCGACGGTTCCGCCAGAACCCTCGTACCTCCAACTCGAGTTTTCATGATCACCTGCGATGGATGCTCGGAAGTGACTTCTCCTATTATTGAGGCGCCGCGAGCTTCCGGTAGGTCTCTCCAGAGTTCAAGGACCTTCGTACCCAGTCCCTTTTCCACCACCGCAACGACCTTCCCTTCGTTCGCGGCCTGGAGGGGGTCTATGCCGAGCATTTCCGCTGCGGCCACCACTGATCGGTCAAGGGGAATGGCCGACTCCTCGACGAGCAGCCCTCTACCGCTACTGGATGAAATTTCATTCAGGGTTGCGGATAGCCCACCGCGAGTAGGATCACGCAGGAATCTCAGTCCAGGTCCGAGTTGAAGGAGTCTCTCCACCATCGGCCAGATTGACGCGGAATCTGAACTGAGCTCAAAATCGAAGGAGAATTCGGCTCTGCTGAGCATGACCGTCATTCCATGATTTCCCACCGGACCGCTTACCAGGATCTCGTCTCCGGTGCGAATGCGCTCCAGCGAGAGTCTCATCGGAACTTCAATTCTACCGATACCCGAGGTGTTGATGAATATCCCGTCCGCGCTGCCCCAGGGAACCACTTTGGTGTCGCCCGTGACCACCTCGACTCCTGCATTGTCAGCAGCTTGGGCCATGGATCGAAGTATGGTCTCAAGCTGGTCCATGGGGAATCCCTCTTCCAAAATCAGGCCTGCGGAGAGAAAAACCGGGCGGGCTGCCGAACAAGCTATGTCATTGCACGTCCCATGCACGGCCAGGGAGCCGATATCTCCCCCGGGAAATACTATAGGCGAGACAGTATATGAATCTGTCGTGTACGCAATCCGATCGCCGAGCCCCGAGAGAACCACCGAATCCGGCAACGGTCCGAGTTTGCCGCGATCCAGGGTCGGCAGGATAAGGTCGCGGATGAGTTTTCCTGTGAGTCTCCCTCCTCCCCCGTGTCCAAGGAGGACTTTATCATGCCTGCGCATTCCAACCCTTTCGCATTGAGAGTGTGGATCTTACCTTGTGCTTCGACTCGCCACTCTGGCCCCATGTGCACGCGCAGTGAATGACAAAAGGCAGCATACTCAGAACACCTCACCCGGCAGCACGCCGCCGAGAATTAGGCTGATCGCCGAGTAGTCGATAGATCCCCGTACTTGTAATATGCCGCGCATGTCCCTTCAGACGAGACCATGCACGGCCCGACCGGATCCTCCGGGGTACATTCGCGGCCGAACAGTCCGCACTTGTCCGGCGTTTGACTTCCGGTAAGGATCGCTGCGCAACGGCATCTTGGGTCATCTCGAGCAGGTGCAACGGTGACCGGCAAACGGACGGCCGCATCGAATCGAGCGTACGATTGCCTGAGGCCTAAACCGCTTCCGGGAATGAGGCCGAGACCGCGCCATGAGGTATCGGTCGATTCAAACACCTCGCTCATCAGTTCACAAGCCGCGGGGTTCCCATGCCCGCGAACCACCCGCTTGTAATCGTTGAGGATCTCCGGTGAGCCGCTCACCATCATGTGCACGAGGTCCCTCAATGCCAGCAGGATGTCCAGGGGCTCAAAACCGGCTACCACACCGGGCTTCTGGAAGTCATGCACCAGGTAAGAATAGCAGTCGGAGCCGATAATCGCCGATACATGACCGGGTAGCAAGAACCCCTGGAGGTTCGGCTTGGCGGCAAGTATCTTCAAGGGGGGATGGATGGTTTTGAACGCGCATAGCAGATAAAAATTGTCGATCTTTGCCTCCCGCGCGGTTTTCACGGTTGCCGCCACCGTGGGCGCGGTGGTCTCGAATCCGACTCCGAGAAATACTGTTGGTCGCGGGGCTTCTTCTCGCGCTATCTTGATGACGTCCAGGGGGGAGTACACCACCCGCACGCTCCCCCCCTCAGAACGGAACGTCGCAAGAGAACCCGACGATCCCGGAACGCGTACCAGATCGCCGAAGGTGACGAGACAGGCATCATGACATTCTCCAATAGCCAATGCATGATCAATGAACGTCGTCTCGGTCACGCAGACCGGGCAACCCGGCCCCGAGACCAGGAAAAGATTCTCAGGGAGGAGGCTCTTTAACCCGCTTTCGGCAATCGCCATGGTGTGCGTGCCGCAGACTTCCATGATCCGCACCGGTGCTGTGAGCTCGGAGCACAATTCCTCTATTTCACGTACCAGCGCACGAGCCGTCAGGTTTTCCGGGGCCGGCTTCACAGTTCCTCCTCGTGGGCCGTAGCCTCGGCAAGCTCTCGAAAGAGGTCGAGCCTGATACGCGCTTCTTCGGGATCAAGCACCTCAATTCCGAAGCCGGCATGGACGATGATATAGTCTCCCACATCGGCGTGGGGTAGCATCATGAGGCTGACATCGGTCTCAACTCCTCCTGAGTCTACGCGTCCGGTTCCGTGTGCGGTCACTTCGATTAACTTCATGGGAACTGCCAAGCACATTTTTTCAAACCTCTGTCATCAACTGTAGAATGTGTATCATGGATTTGGTGGCAGCACTCGGGCCGACCAAAGCATCGGAAACCTCTTCTCAACCGACCAGGGCGAAGGACAGGTATACTTCTGGAATTCTATCCGCTTACACGCTTTCAATCCCATGTCTCTTCGCCAATCGGGCCCTGACACACACGGCCTGTCCCAGGGCTATTCCTCCGTCATTGGGAGGAATGTTCTGATGAACGAGTACCTGAAATCCCTGTTCCTTGAGCAGAGCTTCTGTTCTCTCCGTGAGGAGCTTGTTCTGGAAGCAGCCCCCTGTCAGACCAACCACGCTCATATCGATCCTTCGCGAAACCTCTTCGGCCATCACAAGCACCATTCGGGCGATGCTGTTGTGAAACCGGGCCGCAGCTCGTTCCGGCCGGGCATTATTGATCATATCTTGTGCCACCGCCACGATCAATGCCTCAGGATCAATGACCGCGGGGTCTCCGTGCCGTAAGCGGACCGGGTACTCTCCGAGCTCTGTGGGATCCGCGATTCCTTCGAGCCACATAGCTGCCTCGCCTTCGAAGGTCACCCGGTTCTTGAACCCGATCGCAGCGGCTGCTGCGTCGAAGAGTCTTCCCATCGAGGAAGTGAGGGGGGAGTTCATCCCTTTTGCAGCAGCCTCGAGCCACAAATTCACTCGATCCCGGTGGCCGCCCACGAGCGGAAAAAACTCTTCCTGAAACGTACCGGCACCCCCCAGAAGGCCGGCCAGTATTCGCACCGGTTCCTTGATAGCGGCTTCTCCACCGGGCAGCGGAAATTGTCCGAGATGGGCTTCACGCCGGAAGGACTCGAGGTCCGCGACAAGAAATTCGCCTCCCCAGATAGTTCCGTCCGTCCCATATCCTGTCCCGTCGAACACGGCAAATAGTGCCGGTCCCTCGAGCCCATGCTCGAAGAGCAGACTCACCGCATGTGCGTGGTGATGAAAGACCTCCTCCACGGGAACATTCAACTCCCTCGCAAGATTGCTGCTAAAGTACTCGGGGTGGGGGTCCACCGCGATCACTTCGGGGCAGGTCTCCAGGTACCCCGTCAGCACTGAAACAGACTGCCTGAAATAATCTTGCGCTATCGGCGAAGCAAGATCACCAACGTGAGGACCGGGAACCGCCTCGTCCCCTTTGACAACGGCCAAGGTGTTCTTCAGGTCACCCCCTGCGCCCATCACTACAGGATGTCTCCCCCTGTCATCGCAGACACCGCTCTCGCTCTCACGTGACGCCGTGCTACCCGTAAGCGCAGCTCCACCCCGCCGCGTTCCTTCAATCTTGAACTCGCCCGGGACCAGTCCCCTCGATCTCCGCAAGACTGTTGGACGCCCGCCGATTATTCGGAAAATCGAATCGTCCGCGGCTAATACGATCTGCCTGTTGTGCATGAGGAAAGCGTCAGCCAGTTCGCCCAGTCTTTCGACAGCTTCCGTGTTAGACCGGGCTATAGGCTCTTCGGACCGATTGCCGGAAGTCATCACCAGAACCTGGGGCCTCTGCTCAGGAGACAGCTCCGGGTGCTTGAACAGGAGATGGTGAACTGGGGAATATGGCAGCATTACCCCCAATGTTCCCACGAAGGGAGCCACGTTGGGTGCCACTCGATCGCCCAGGACCGACAGCAGCACAATGGGGGCCACCGGAGATGAGAGGAGCTCTTCTTCCTCTCGACTCACCCTGCAATAGCGCCGAACCGTTTCCATGTCGGCCATCATTACCGCAAACG
>JARRRG010000226.1:0-6069 GCA_037380965.1 Deltaproteobacteria bacterium | reverse complement strand
ATTCGAAGGGACCTGTCTCTTTCTTGCTGAGCTTCTTGCCCTCTTCACTCAGCTTCATGTGGCACCCTATGCAGGCTGCGTGGGCTACGTTCTTCATTGAGCGGGCATTTTTCTCGTCTTTGGCTTTGTGACATGCCCGGCAGGAATTAGCAGAATTCTTTGTGTAGACAAGCTCTTTGAGCTTCTCTTTATAATGTTGATGACAAGTTTGGCATTCCCTGTCGACCCATTTGGTGTCTTGGTCCGACTCGGCATCGATAACAATCTCCAGGACATGGACTGATGGTGCATGGGGAATTGGGTAACCCCTGCTGTGAGGTGATCTCCACTTCCGGGATGTCGGGACCGCTTTTTTTCCCTTCCCTGTTCCGCTTTCGATGGCAGTCGCCGCATTGGGCGTGGAAGGCCTCCATGATGGCTGTTTTGTCATTCCAGTCTACCCGTTGCTTTGGAAACCTGAAGACCGTGACGCGCTTTTGGATGACCAGGTTTTTGTCCGTTTCCTCGATGACGTGGCAAACCTTACAGTCGTCCATCTTGGTCTGCTTAAGAGCCTTGGTGTGCATATCGTGGTCGAAGCTCACTTCCGGTCGCTCAAGAGCCTTCGCCTTCCCTTTATAGGCGAGAATCAACGGCAGGCGGGGACCATCCTGAGGAGTTTGCTGTGAGACTTGCCCGGAGTAAATGAATCCTATCCCTCCGAATAGCAGCACAAGGGAAAACCCAATGAGAATGAGGATAAAGTTCCTGTTGCTTCGCATATCCAACTCCTTACGTGCAGCTCAGCCAGCTCGCGGTTATTCGACCCTCAGTTCCTCCGGGATGTGCATAACTTCGATGAGTATTTCACTGAAGAATTTGACGTGCATGCCGAGATCGTATCCCCCGATGATGTCCTCGATGCCGCTGTGGCAATTATGACAGGGGGTTATGACGACATGAGCGCCCGTGGCTTCCAACTGCTCTGCTTTGACGCGGTTCCCTTGGACGCGGGATTTTTTCCAGGGCGGCCCGCAGTTGATGACCCCTCCACCTGCGCCACAGCAGTAGTTGTGCTCGAAGGCGGGGTCAGGCTCCCGGAAGTCGGAGCAGGTCATCCTCACAATCTCACGGAGTTTGTTCCCGAGCCCTCTGCCGCGTACAATGTTGCAGGGCTCCTGGATGGTCACCGGCTCTTCAACCATGTGGTCAATCTTGATTTTTCCTGAAGTGAGGAGCTCGTGATAGAACTCGACGGCGTGGATCAACGGGATGGGGGGTTCTTTCCAGGCGAGCCATTTGGGCCCGTCATACATGGCGCCTCTAAACGCGTGGCCACACTCCCCCATGACGATTCTTTTAGTCTTGAGGTTGAGGGCCGCTTCATGATGAGACCGCTCGACTCTCCCCATCGTCTCGAAGTCGCCCGAGTACATGGCCATGTTGCTGTTGTCCCATCCGTCCATAGAGGACATGGTCCAATCAATACCGGCCACCGTCATGATCTGGGCGATGTTGCCTATTAACTGGGCCAGGATCTTCGGTTCAGGCGCAATGATCGAATAGAAGACTTCCGCGCCTTCTTTATCCAGCGGTATCCTCGCGTGGGCCACTTCATCTCTGGCGTCCTCTTCCTGCCATTGGAGGGTGTCGATCCACTCATCCTGCTTTACCCACATCTGATTCATGGTGACCGCGTGGCTGTTGACCGTGTCCTGCAGGAATTGGGGCACGATGCCTAATTCGCTGCAGATTCGTCTCACGAGGAGGAGAAGATAGGCTATGTCAATGCCGAACGGGCAGTACATGCTGCATCTTCGGCAGACATTGCATTCGGTGTACGCAATTCGAGAGCATTCCTTGAGAAAATCCGCGTCGACCCTTCCTTTTCGCTTCAGAATCTCCCACAGGGTCTGTTTGACCTTGCCCACAGGCGAAAACCGGGGGTCACGATCGTTGGAAAGGAACCAGTGGCAGGCATCACAGCACAGCCCACAATGAACGCACGTCTCCATGTAAAGTCGAAGCCTGGCCGCGGTCTCCTTGTCCAATATTCTGTGAATGACCTCCTCTATGCGCTCGGGGGTGAGCTTTGCCGCAGATTCATCCAACCCCGGATCAGATACGATAGGAAGCTCGGGCAAACCCATGATTACTCCTCCATGGTCGATCCTGAGATCACCAATCTTTTGCGTGGCGTACGTAACCGAACTCAGATCCCATATAGGCCCTGGTGAATGGGAAGAAGAGCATGTGGCTCAGTCTGGTGAACGGTATGACAATCAGCATCAGGCAGCCGGCGATGATATGAATCGTCAGCATGGCTTGGTAGTCGAACCACTGCATAGTGGCCATGAAACCCGTGACGAAGGGCGCGAGCGCAATGGCTAGCAACGCGTAGTCCGACGCGAACGTGACGTATCTTACTTCCGGAAGCATCACGCGCCTGAGCAGGAAAAAGATTCCCCCCAATATCACCACGATGGTCAGAGCGTCCGCGGTTGCGGACGACACGGTGGGCCAGGTCGGTCCCCACGCGGCAGAAAACATCACCACGTGTGCAGTGAGGAATATGGGTAACAAAACGAGGCAGATGTGAAAGGCGAACGTGACGATCGTGGTCTCATATCGCACTCTCATATTCTTCGACCCGAAGGGCACAACCCAGTGCATCAGTGAACGAGCGCCGTACTTCAGGCTCAGGTAGGGGTATATGACCTTATCCTTCTTGGCGGAGACCAGCATCATGATGAACTGGTAAATCATTCCCCCTACGAAAACGATAAAGGCTATCCAGACCAACGGGCCGCTGACAAAGCTGTACATGGAACGCCTCCTCGAATCAGCGGATAAGCTCTGCAACGGGAACCACTCTCCTCACGTACGTGCCGTTTTCGACGGCCCTGATGAGGAGCTTGGTCCCGTCCGGGCTAAATATTGGTTCCCAGAGAGCCTGATACGACTGCCGGGAAACCTTGTTGTTTACGACCAGCGCGTATTGGCCGCCCCTTTCGGCCTTTGCGGCGACCAATTCTCCATCTGGGCTGAAGACCGGGTCCCAGATCATTTCGAACTCTTCGGACCAAGGGACTCCGTCCACCGCAACGGTCCAACTCTCTTCATCTTTTACCACGGCCGCGATTCGCCGGCCGTCCGGACTGAAAACCGGCTGCAGCACCACGTGACCGAAGGTGGATTTCCATAAGTCACCATCAACCACGACGGTCCAACGGCCAAAGGAGGGACAGGCTACCGCGGCGACCCTCGTCGCAGTCGGGCTGAATGTCTGGTGCCATATCTGGGTGAACGACCTGTTCCACAGAGGTTTGCCGTTGACGAGAAGCATCCATCCCTGAGCGGTGAGCGCCGGTGCCACGACGTCCTTCGTTCCTGGCCTGAAGATCGGCTGCCAAACCGCTTTGGAGAACGGCTCCCACGGCCTCCCGTCCACCGCGATCGTTTGCTGGGTAGCATTGGGCCTGACTTCCGCGGCCACGCTCGCTGAGTCGTCACTAAAGGCCAAGTCCCAGACGTTCAGGAACCGCTCGTCCCATGATTGACCGTCCACCGCGAGACTCCACACACCTTTGAGGAATCCCAGGATATCGCCCTCGGCAAGGGGCTCCATTTGCACGTTCGTCGCTGTGTGTAGGCCGTCTCGACTGATTTCGCAGCTTCGGATCTGAACAAACTTCTGCTCCCACGGTTCCCCATTCCGAACAATTCCGTACCCCTCGGGTGTCCTGAAGCTTGCCGCGACGTTCTTTCCGTCGGGACTGAATTTCAAGTTCCAGATGTACTCGAAGGTTTCGTCCCAGGGCTCGTCATCCAGGACCGCGGTCCATTCATCGTCATTCATGGCAAGGCACACCAGTCTCCCGTCGGGACCGAACTTCAGGGACCAGGCCTTTTCGAAGGTGTTCTCCCACAATTCTCCATTGACACACGGCGTCACGGCATCGTCGTCGGTCCCGACCACAGCCGCGATCTTCTCGCCGTCTAAGCTGGTGACATATTCATGGACTTCGGAGAATCGATCCTTCCATGCCGCCAGATCCGTGACCAGCTTTTCCTCGGTGTCCCAGTCCCAATTCTGCGCTTGACACATATTTCCTCCGGTGAAGGGGAATCTGCGTTACACGTTTCTGTGATTTCTCATCCGATTCAATCAGATTTCTCGTTCGTCGCTTCGTCCAAGTCAATCGCCATCCGTTCCGGGAGACTAATGGTGAATGTCGTTCCCTCCCCTGGTTCACTTTCAAAGGAAATCTCCCCTCCGTGTTCCTGGACAATCTTGCTCGTGACCAGAAGCCCCAGGCCCGTGCCTTTACTTCCTTTTGTGGAAAAGAAGCTCGAGAAGACTTTGGTTTTCGTCTCCTCGTCCATGCCCACGCCATTGTCGGATACCTCGAACACGACGCCCCAGGGCGGATCCTGGAACGTCTTGACAACGATCACGTGGTCGCCCTCCTTTGAGTCGATTTCACAGGCATCGATGGCATTGGAGATGAGATTGGAAAGACAGGTGTGAATGCCTCGTGCATCCAAGAAAATCGCCGGGATATCAGGATCAAAATCCCGCCTGATGGTGATCGCTTTTTCTCTTGCTCTGAGGTCGAATAGGGCACAGGCTTCTTCGGCCAACAGGTTCGGATCGGTTTTCTCCAAGTCCGGGGACCGTTCCTTGGAATAGCTGAGCAGATCCTGGACCAATGCGGATATCCGTCCGATGTTATTGCGGACCATCTCCCATCCGCGATCCATCAATGCCTGGTCGTGGTCCTCAATCGCGGTGTCAACGACAAACAATTTCGTCGGTGGCGATGATACCGTGAATGGAGTTTTCGATGAGATTGGCCTGAAAGTCCAAAGAAATCTGGAGCTCCTTCTGGAGCCTGATCCGGTCACCGATGTCGATGGCGATGACCATCGCGCAGATCACCTCACCCTTCTCATCACGGACGGGAACCGTGTAGCTCAAATAATTGGCTTCCTCCCCCGAAACCGTAAGACCGCATTCTTCTCTCGTGTAGCCTTTACCGTTAAGGAATGTGTCGGCAACAGAACAGATGTCACATTTTTCCGGCTGCTTTTTGTAGACCTCATAACAGTGCATGCCAATGGTTCCCCTGAAGAATTCCCGCATCTTGGTATTCTGCCTCACTATCTTGAAGTCGCGGTCAATAACGGAAATGAAACAGGGGACATGTTCAAATAATGTCCGGTATTGCTCGCGGCTGCGTTCCAGTTCCTGGGTCCGTCGCTGCATGCGCGCGCTCAGGATGCTAAAGGCCTTGGCCAACTGACCCAGTTCGTCCCGGGAGTTGACCGGCGACTTTCCCGCGGGCTTCCCCACCATCATGGCGTTGATCCAGGCGAGAAGCTTGTTTACCGGTTTATCCACGCGCAGAAGAATGTATGCGACGAGGGTGCCGACGACCAACAGAACCGTGGCCAGTCCGAGGAGAATGACCTTGAAGGAGGTCGCTCTCACGTACGCGTCATATGCTTTCAGCGACATGCCTATGTCGATGACACCAAGCACACTCTTATCCCTGGGGTGAAAGTGACATGGCGCGCTCCAACAGTTCCGACCGCTGGTCAGCATACTTGATCACGCCGTCGTGGTTATAAATCCTAATATGGGAGATCTCGTGCCCATGGCCGAGATCCCTGACAATCTTTGCGGTTGCTTGCCTGTCGTCTCTAAGCATGCTGTAATGCGTTGCATTCAAGACCGCAGTGCTGAATGATTTTGCCTCCCTGAGCATTTGAGAAAAGAAGAACTCCTGTTGAATCTCGCCGATGAAGTAGGTGAACACGAGATAGGAAGCCACCAGTATTGCACCCACGCTCAGCGCAATTCTGAATCCCAAACTGCGCGATAGTTTGGTCCATTTTTCTTTGAGCCGAAGCACTTCGTGACCTCAACCTCCCCTCCAGGATCCGAAACGCGTCCACTGGAGACCTACTGAGGATCACGCCTTCACGGCTTCTTTGACCGCTTCGAGGAATTTCTCCTTATCGATGGGCTTTTCAATGTACCCTTCGGGCGGAGGTATAGATCGTTCATGGACGAACTTCTTGAAG
>JARRRG010000225.1:0-4796 GCA_037380965.1 Deltaproteobacteria bacterium | reverse complement strand
GCTTGCTCCGCATTTTGTCGACTTTCTCTTTTGGTTCGCTTACAGCAGGCGCGCGTTATCCTCCTCGGGAAGTGCCAAAATAATAGTACTGCCCAAAAAATCGGCACTGAGCGCTACGCTGTTCGCTATCGACCATCTGGTGAAATACCTCTAACCTTACTTTAGTACTCTTTGCTGCTCGCCAGGTCAAGCTTTTTTTGAAGCTATCGCACGGATTTCTGCGACTATCAACTGTTTTTCGAGAGTGACGATTGATTCATTGAGCCGGAATTATCATGATGGTAAAGACGACAAAGGGAGAGCGACCGAGCCTCAGGCGACCGGAGGGCGCGGCCGGGATTTCGTTTTGCCCGGCGAAGCCTGCTCAAGCCTACCTCCTGCCCTGAAAGCCGCGGGGTGCTCCGAGGCAGGCGGACGTCCTCCTGTCCTTTACCGTTCCCCCGCACGAGTAGGGCATTTTGTGCTTGACACCTGAGCCGTGATGCCATTTACTGTTATCTTCAAACCTCGGGAACTGTGACATGGATTGTGACATGGGCAACGCGGGTGTGAACGTACGAAAAGGCAGCTATTACTATTGCTTTTTTCACTTCGTCCGCCCGTCCCCCCGAGGAGGCTGAACCGCAGAGACAGTATCAGCGGAATTCGACAAAGGCCATGGGAGGACGACAAAACCTCATGGCCTTTTTGCTTTTCAGCAACGGGCCTTCCACTCGCGGTAGTCTCTTTGTGGGAGGCACCCGAGCGTTTGTTCCGGAGCGGATTCTCTTAACAACCCCCCGACGCGAAGCTTTGAACGCGGGGTTCAATGTCTCCGGACAATTCGGGTCCGCGGTCTCGAATATATGCTGTTTTGACGCTTCCCATGCCAAGTCAGTAACAAGGAAGGGCCTCATGGACAAGGACGAAATAGGAGAGCTGAGGAAACGGATCGAAGGGCTTGACGCGCAGATTGTTCAACTCCTGAGCGACCGTGCCAGACATGCACAAGAGATAGGGCGCTTGAAGCACCTGAACGAGATACCTGTGTTTGACGGCTGTCGGGAGAGGGCCGTGCTGGATGCCCTTGCAGCCGGGAACGCGGGACCGTTACCCAATTCCGCGCTCAGACGGATCTTCACCGAGATCATTTCCGCGTGCCGCGCGCTCCAGGGACCGACCACGGTTAGTTTCCTGGGGCCCGAGGCAACCTTCAGTCATCAGGCAGCATTGGAATATTTCGGCCGGTCTTGTAGTTTCGTTCCCACGGATTCCATCGTGGATGTGTTTCGGCAGGTGGAGATTGGGCATGTGGACTTTGGGGTCGTGCCGGTCGAGAACTCGACTGAAGGGACCGTGGGCCTGACCCTCGACCAACTGGCTGTTACCCAGGTCGGTATTTGCGCGGAGATTTTTCTCCGCGTATCGCACGCTCTCATGTCGGCCGAGCGGGATTTGGGCACCATAGAACGCGTCTTTTCTCATCCCCAGGCCATCGCTCAATGTTTGGGCTGGCTCTCGAACAAGCTTCCCGGCAGGTCGCTGATCCACACGTCCAGCACGGCTGCGGCAGCGCAGAGAGCTTCACAGGAATCTGGTACTGCTGCGGTGGGGAGCGAGATGCTGGCGGGGGTTTACGGACTCGAGGTGCTGGCACGGGACATCCAGGATCGAGCCTTGAATCTCACTCGCTTCCTGGTGATCGGTAATCAAGAAAATGCCCGAACCGGTCAGGACAAGACATCCGTCCTATTCGCGGTGTCTCACCATCCTGGAGCCCTCCGTGAAGCCCTTACGCCATTCGCCGAACAAGAGGTGAATATCTCACGAATCGAATCCAGGCCCTCCAAAGAAACCCCCTGGGAATATGTATTCTTCCTTGATCTGGAAGGCCATCTCGCGGACGAAGGCGTCGCAACGTCGGTGAAAAAGCTTGCCGCATGCGTCAGCAGGCTCAAGATATTAGGATCGTACCCTGCCGGAACGCTGATGAACCGCGACCGGGCTTCTCGTAGCAACAGACATGCAGTCTCTGTGAGTGACGATGCCGACAATGAGCCTTCGTCGCCACTGTCCAAGGCCCGATAGCAAGGTGCCATCTGGAGGTATGGGGATGAAACCGAAGAGTATAGGGATTATCGGTGGACTCGGCCGGATGGGCAAGATGATGGGCCGCTTTTTCGTCGAGGCAGGGTACTCCGTAAGAATAGCCGATAGTATGGCCGGACCCGTGGACTGGCAATCGATAGCCCAGAATGACGTGGTGCTGCTGGCGGTTCCCATCCCGGAGTTGGAAGGGGTTGTCAGGGAGATCGGTCCGCACACCATCGAAAGTGGCGTGGTGATTGACATCGCCTCACTCAAGGACGCGCCGGTCAGGGCTATGCTCGAGCACTGCCGGGGTGAAGTCATCGGCACTCATCCGCTGTTCGGGCCGGCCACGGCCTCGCTCGACGGTCAGCTCGTCTTTCTCTGTCCGGCGAAGTCAACGAGATGGATTGTATGGCTCAGGGCCTTTCTCGCGGATCTGGGAGCCGACGTCGTAGAAATCGAGCCCCTCAGGCACGATCGCCTCATGGCAACCGTCCAGGTGTTTCGCCACATGCTCCTCTTCACGTTCGGTCGAACGCTCATGGAGCTCGATTTCGACCTTGCTTCCGACCTGAAGTTGGCCGGTCCCCTGTTCTCTCAACTGGTAGGTCTGTTGAGGCGTCAGGTTCACCAAAGCCCTGACCTCTTCGCGAATCTCGCTATCCACAATCCCGCCACGGAAGAGGTGTCCGACCGTTTCCTCGAGGCGGCACGCGAGATTTGTCAGTCCTATGGGTCACGGGATCGGTCGCGCACGGTTCGCCTGATAGAAGAGGTTTCGTCGTATCTCTTGTCCGGTGTTCCCACCCATTGGGAGCCGGAACGAACATGACCGACCGATGTTAAACGGTTCCCGGCCTCCCTTTCCTGTTGGATCAGAGACTCTGCGCAATCTCACGATTTTCCCCGTTTCGCCTGCCACAGATCTTTGGAGGCCTCAAGGATCTGTGGCGAGAGGGATCGGACGTCACCCCTGTACCTGTTGGCGTCGCTCGTCCGCAACTAACGTGCGATTCCTCTGGGCCTTCAAGTGATCGAGACGGTTCAGGCCGTTGATAAAGGCTTTGGCCGAGGCTACCAGAATGTCGGGGTCACTACCCTTGCCGAGGACCACACGGCCCTCGTCTTCCAGGTGCACGGTCACCTCTCCTTGAGCGTCCAGGCCTCCCGTGACGCTGGCGATGGTGAACTTCAGGAGCTTGGGATGGGTGCCAGCGATCTTCTTGATCGTGTTATAGACTGCGTCCACCGGTCCCACTCCGCTTCCGAATTCTTGCTTCACCTCATACCCGTCATCGATGCGGACGGTCGCGGTGGGCACGGTGACCGTACCGCTGACGATGTTGAGGTAGTCCAGACGCCACCGGACAGGAATGCGCAGGATCTCGTCCGCAATGAGCGCCTCGATATCCTCGTTGAAGACCTCCTTCTTCTTGTCGGCTAGTACCTTGAATGCGCCAAACAAGCGATCGAGGTCGCTGCCGTTGATTTGGTAGCCCATCTCATGCAACCGTTCTTTGAGGCCGGCCCGTCCCGAGTGCTTGCCCAGCACCAGAGACGACTTTGCGATGCCCACCTCTTCCGGGGTCATGATCTCGTAGGTGAGCGGTTGCTTGAGCACGCCGTCCACATGGATGCCCGATTCGTGAGCGAACGCGTTGGCGCCCACGATGGCCTTGTTGGGCTGGACTATGATGCCGGTGATCATGGAGACGAGGCGGCTGGCGGGGTACAGCTCTTTCTTATTGATGCCCGTGGAAACTCCCAACTCTTTGGCGCGAGTGGAGATTGCCATCACCAATTCCTCGAGCGCGGCGTTTCCGGCCCTCTCTCCTATCCCGTTCACGCAAGCCTCCGCCTGGCGGGCCCCTGCCCGAATGCCGGCCAGGGTATTGGCTACCGCAAGGCCGAGATCATCGTGGCAGTGCACGCTGATCACCGCCCGCTCGATCTCCGGCACCTGCTCTCTCAGGTGAGTTATGCGCGCGGAGAACTCATCCGGCAGCGCATACCCCACCGTATCGGGAATATTGATGGTGGTTGCCCCGGCTGCGAGTGCAGTCCGAACCACCTCACAAAGGAAATCGGGATCGGTCCGGCTCCCGTCTTCCGGGCTGAACTGGACATCGTCGCAAAGACTGGCAGCATATCCCACCCCGTCGTGGATCTGCTGGATGACTTCTTCCCGGCTTATGCGCAACTTGTGCTCGAGATGAATGTCGCTCGTGGCCACGAAGACATGTATCCGCTGTCGTTCGGCCTCCTTGATCGCTTCCCAACAGCGTCTGATATCGTTCACGTTGGTACGCGCCAGCCCGCAGATTACCGGTCCCCGCACCTCGCCCGCGATGGCGCGAACGGCTTCGAAATCGCCCGGACTGGCCGCGGGAAAGCCCACCTCCATGATATCCACGCGGAGCTGGGCGAGTTTGTGAGCCAGCCTCAGCTTCTCTTCACGGTTCATGGAGGCGCCGCAAGATTGTTCGCCGTCGCGCAGGGTAGTGTCGAAAATTCGGACAGTCTCTAACATGCTACTGCTCCTGTCATAACTGCATAATCGTGTGCTTCGTGCCGACCAGAGACCGGCACAGAGCGGAAGCCGTCTCGAGGAGAGCCGGGCTCAGGATTGTCCGCGTGGATCTCTCCATTGCTCAGCCCATTAACCGAGCGACTTCTCCGGCCATTTCCATAGTTGAGAGCTTCCCTCCCAGATCCGGGGTGGTAAG
>JARRRG010000224.1:0-4829 GCA_037380965.1 Deltaproteobacteria bacterium | reverse complement strand
GCCAGCTTCCGCTCGGCCCTCCGAATAGAGAGGACAATGCCCTTTTCCTGATAGGGCTTCCACTCGGGCGTGCGGACCCGGTACTCCACGTACGCGAGAATCCCCACCAGCAGTGCGCATAAGACGAGTACCATGATCGCGAAGGGAGCACGCCGGGCACTCACGACAGATATCCCCAGATAGTCGACGCCAACGATAGTGCGACGATGCTGAAGAAGAGAACCCAAACTGACTTCTGCTGAATGGGTCTTGAGCGGGGGAGATAGGGTGTCAGTGAAATCAACAACAAGGCTCCGAGAGGAAGGATAATCCCCGCAATCATGGGCGGCAGGAAGCGAAGCAACTGTTGAATTCCTACAAAGATCCAGGGTGCCTTCACATCCTCTGCAGCGATGCCTTGAAGGTCAGCGGGGCCCTGTAACGGCGCGTTGAAAAGGGCAGAAATCAGGCAAGCCACGACGACCGCGGCAAGTGCCGCCAACGCTTCCTTTCGAACGAGCTGGGGAACGCTCCTAATCCGCGGAATTGTGTGAGATTGGTCTTGATTCACGAGGCAACCGACTCTTATTCTCCAGTGCTTTCATCCACTTTTTCAGGGAAACGCCATCCGCGGTTCACCCTTCGGTTGGACTCGGAGGCTTCCATGAGAGGTCGTCTCAAAATTAGGGCGTACCTGCATAAGAGCTGTTCCGAATGACTTCCATAATCATGCTGGCAAGAGCCAAACGCCGATATTGAGAGTACCCCGTACGGACCTACTTCGGGAACGCTAAGATTGTCCCCGTCATGTCAGCAAAATTGCAACAGTGAACTGCCATGCATCCCAGTTGCGATGGAACAGATGTGGCCGGAGCAGGCCGTACCAGGAATCAATCCTTTACTATACGAAGTCCCACGGTTCGGTAATATCCTTGCGGGGGGGCTCGGTGACGGTTCCTCCGTCTCCTTGACGCTTCCGGTGAGGCCCATGAGCCCCCTCTGATCTCCTTTTCATCCCCCAAAGAGGGACCGACGGGGTTTGACCGGGGACTCTGAGCGTAGTAGTCGCGTTGGTACCAATCCGAACACCATTCCCAAACATTTCCGATCAAGCCGGTGATGCCCCGGATGCCGGGTACCGCAATGCTTACCGGCACACTCGATTTACGCGTGAGTATCGTCAGGTAATCGCGTGGAGGATAGACGGTACTCAGAAGAGCCGCCTTCTCCCATTCCGCGGCTGTGGGAAGACGTCCGCCCGCCCATCGGGCGTAGTCTGCCGCCCCATACCATGAGACGCATATCATCGGTCGGTTAGCCGTGCCCTTCTTGGGGAGAAAAACGTCGCCCTTTCTTGACACAGGGCAAAAGGGGCTGGACAACTTCACCCTCGGACGTTTGTTCTTGCCGATCGGACCCTTGGTGTTGAGAAAGCGGCAGTAATCCTTAACGGTCACTTCGTGGCGGCCTATGTAAAAATCCTTCAGGTAGACCTTGTGGATTGGTTGCTCGTCAACTCTCCCCTTCGTGCTGGGCTTACCCATCTCAAAAGGGCCCGCCGGAACCAGTACCATACCCTTGTATTTTCCTTTACCCTCTACTAAGTTGCTGATGTGAACCGCGGGAGAGGGCGTGCTCGCCGCTGGGCTCCGCTTCAGCAGTGGCGGCAGAGGAACAGAAAGCCCGTTAGGACAACCAGGGAGGAGGGGGCATTCCGAGTTGTTCAGATTTGGCAGGGTGGACGAGTGCATGAGCAGCCGTTCCGGGCCGGGGCCTGCGGCAGGAGCCGCACAAACAGTTGCCGCCATGAGAGCGAGTGGAATAAGTGCGAGAAATGAAAACGCGCCCGCGCGGATTGGAGACTTCTTTGAAGCGGTCTTGCTCATCTGTCTACTTAATCCAGTGGCTCCGCCAGGGGAAACGTGAATACCGTCGGCCGGAACAGTCTTCCCTGCACTCGGGGCTCTTTTCTTGACCGACAGCCCCGCCACGACCGATTTCGGTAGTCCGGAGCAGACTGGCTGAGCCACAACTTCCCACATGGTGATCCCGGTCCAACAACAGCCGACACGGCAGGGACCATGCCGTCTCGCCACCGGCTACGGAGCCAGACTACCACGTTCTGGAATTCATGGGAAGCACCACGCCAAGCCATGGACCGCAGAGGAAGGGAATGCAGGGTGGCCCGAATCGAATAGTTGCTATTCCGAAACCCTCATGCCCGTTGCAGAATGTAACGGAGGAGATGAGTATTTCTCGATCCCGTGAAAGCATAAGGGCGAAAAGGGCGGTCAGGTGACGAACATCCGAAGCACAGAGGAACAGAGGGCGGAGGAGGAGGTACTGGAGCTCACCAGCCAGGTCCTGACCGAGATAATCCACCACGTCGCGTCCTCAGGTACGTATGGGGTTTCCGCTCGCTGCACGGTATTCCAAAATGCACTGAGCTCGTTTGTGGACGGGCTTCTCTCCAGACACCATTTCTCGACCACATCATTACCACACGATACGAGGGATCTCATAGAACAGCATATCGAACAGAAAATCGGCACCTTGAGTCTAAAACAAATCGGGAGAGTGTACGAATATCTGCGGGGGTTTGAACTTGACCTGCAGAGTGGAACTGATCCGAAACTGGTACCTTCCGTAAGGACCAAAAGGAACCTGGGACTGTTTTACACCCCTCCTCAGATAGTGAGCCACATTGTAGAAACCTCGTTGGACGCGCTCAGGATACGTGAAGCAGGGTCCTATTTGGACGTGCGTATTCTCGATCCCGCGGTAGGAACCGGCGCGTTTCTCGTGGAGACGTTGGACCGGCTCACCCTCCGTGTCCTTTCAGGGACGGACACCAGGACCAGGCAGAGAGTAGAGCAGCTTCGGACTCACTATCGCAATAGCGGCCTCGGAAAAGCCCTGGGCATGGAGCTGGACGAGGAGCGTGCCGTCAGAATCTCTCTTCTGGAGAACTGCCTCTACGGTATAGACCTTGACCCGATCGCGGTCGACATAGCCAGAGCGGCGATTCTCAAGAAGGCATTCGGTCAACTTGACTTCGCGTTCGAGGTGAAACCCCACGTGAGAGTAGGAAATGCTCTCATGGGCATGGCCACATCAAAAGCTGGGCCGGTTCATAGGATGGGGGAAGATTGCGAGCACGCGCGGGCGTACTTCGGCACGACCGCCCTCGATCGGTGGCAAATACATGAGTGGACGGCTTCCAACCGCGTCTTCCACTGGCCCCTCGAGTTTCCGGAGGTATTTTCAAACGGTCGACGCGGCTTCGACGTGGTACTCGGTAACCCACCGTACGAGATCGTGTCGGTAAAGGAGTCGGGGATACAGGAGAAGAGCAGAGAGCAAGTCTATTTCCGCAGGACCTATCGAACGTGTCACGGGAAGATAAACACCTACCGCCTGATGATGGAGCGAGGACTTACCCTACTGAGGGAAGGGGGAGCCCTCGGCTTTATCGTTCCGGCCACTCTTCTGGGTGATTCCACCGCCGCGAAGCTCAGGGACGTGGTGCTGAACGAGTCGAGAGTCCTCGAGGCAGTCGTGATCCCGGAAAAGGCCCGGGTATTCAAGGGCGTGACACAGGCTCTTCTCATCCTCGTTATGGAGAAGGGCGGGAAGACCGACACTATCAGACCGATTTTCTGGGATGGAATCGGGCCCATTCCTCCGCGAGGTAAGGTCGGGATTTCCCGTGAGCTGTGGTGCCGGACAAGCGACCGAGTGCCGCTGTTGAGAAGTCCCGATGAAAAAAGGCTCCTCGAGAAATTGACGCGGCATCCTCCCCTGAAGGGGAATGGAGATGTCGCGCTCGCGGCGCGCGTTCACCAGGGTTTAATAAACATTTCCGTCTATCGAAACTTCTTAACGAGTGAACCAACGTATTTTCCACTTGTCAGGGGTGAACACGTTGCTCCGTTTCACTTGCGCCACCCGTCGCCTCGCGGCCGCAGGCTCGACTGGGTGCTTCCTGCCTTTCTTCGGAAGGATGAAAAACCGAATGGGCGAGGCGAGCGCAAAGATGACACACCCGCACGCCTCCGTCGTCATGCCGGAGGCAGACGCGGCTGCTGGGAACAACGGAGAATAGTCTTGGGAAGGGCGGTCAACATGGAGACCGACCGACGCCTTAAGGCCGCCGCGGCACCTCCAGGAACGTTTCTTGGAGACATGACCAACTTCATTTCCGACGCTAGTGTGCCTTTCAATTATCTACTCGGGTTGCTCAATTCCAGACTGTTCGATTGGCGGATTAAGGTGACCAGCACCAACAACTATGTGTCGGCCGGAGAGATCGAGGGCCTTCCGATTCCGAGAATTCCAAAAGCCCCGATTCCCCAGAAGGTCATATGCAAGGCGCAGGACAGGTTGTGCCTATTCCTTGAAGACCCCGGCAGTTCAGTGCCGGAGTGTTGCGAAGAAATGCGCGCTGCGCTAGAGTCGGAGATACGCCTGTGTGGTGAAGCGCTTCTCCCCATGATGATTGAGCAGGTATCTGAAGCGATCCAGGTTGCTTCCCCGAAAGAGGGGAATGACCGATGGACGGATCTTTTGAACCTGCTCGATGCGCTGGTGCTCCTCCTGTATGGAGTGGAGTCCTCAAGCGCTCCCCTCTGGGAAAGGTGAACCGGTTTACGGCTCACTTTGGCACCTGCATGACCGGGTAAGGTGGACGGGAGCGGGGGGTTCTCCGACAGGCGGAATTGAGTTCGGAAGCCCTTTCAGTAGTTATGACAGCCTCTGGTCTTTTTCGCTTGCATTGGGGTCCAAGCTATCCATAATTAAAGTTTAACTCGCACATCTCTCCGGGATCGGGTAACCGCCTGGGCGGGCAC
>JARRRG010000223.1:0-4833 GCA_037380965.1 Deltaproteobacteria bacterium | reverse complement strand
TCCCACCCGATGTCACGGGCGGAATCCGGCACCGCGTAGAGAAAGGGCGTTCCATTCTGCGCGGCCATGATGTCGTTATTGTCGAAACGTTCCTGGGTATGCAGGAGGTTCCCGCCGAGCCGGAACGCGTTGGGCTGATCCCGCCACGCGGTTGACAAGACGCCGTACACGTTGAGGTTCGACGCAACAGCATAATCGATCCTCGCCCCCACGTGATGGAGATTCGTGGGCTGGCCCTTCCCTTCCGCATCGTAGCTCGTACCGGTTCCATAATAATAGTACATAAGGTACGCCCAGTCCCTCACGTAACAGGAGCTGACCCCTGCATCACCGGATCGCGCGTCCTCGGTGGTCTTCCGCGTTGAGGGATCGTCCCCGGTGGCGCGGAAGTAGGAGAGGGTAATCTTTCCCGGGCCGCAGAGGGTACCCAGCTCGACCGCGTACATCCAGGAGTCCTGGTCTTGATCCTCATTCACGAGAAGAGCGTCAGGACCCAGGAGACCCACGGCCACACCGCGACCTGAACGGTACTGCCAGAAATGGTCAACCTCCGCGTTGAAGAAGAAGCGACCGTTAAAGTACTTCACTGAGATACCGGAGTCGGAGACCCACTGATCGGGATGCGGGATTCCGGTTAATGCCGGCTTTGCTCCGGGTGTGCCGTTGGGATTGCGGCTCACGTACTGATCGTCCCGACGGTAGGCCTGGGTCACGTGGAAGTCCTGCATGAGCGCGATAATGAGAGGACCGTTCATGTAGCTGAGACCAAAGGTCCACCCCCGCGTATAATCGCGGTCGTCATCTTTTCGCCAGGGGTTGTTATCGCTGACGGAATCGCGGGCAAACACGTCCCAATCCGACCGGGTCCGCGAAAAGTACGGCGACATGCCGATGTGCAGGGGGCCGTATCCAGCCGTGATGCTGAACGATGTGGATGCGCGCTGACATTTGTTCTTCCAGAAGCCTATTCCGAATCCGCTCGTCTTGGTCCCGGTGCTGATTTTGAACCAGGGAAGCTGGAGGCTGAACTTCCACCACTGCACGGTCACGAACATGTTCGGGACGTTGGCGCCGGCCATACGGTCGCTGATGGGCACCCACAACGAGTTGAAAAACCCTCCCCCGTTAGCCGGATCATAGCCCGTCGGCGCGTTGTCGTACGGCCTTCCACCGGAATGGATGCCGAGCGATGTGCAGTTGATCGAGCCTGCCAGTGAAATAGCCTTGTTCACTTTGATCTTGGGATAGAAGGTTGCGCGCAGGTCTGTCATGTTGGCATCCGTGCCGAATCCCGGTTCGCCGGCCAGCACTCCTTCCCGATTACCCGCCGCGTTGTTCGTGTCTTCACTCGGCCACGTTTTCAAATGATTGACACCCAGGTCCGCCAAAGGCCCCATCCGGCCGAAGATGTCGTTCAGTCCTGTACGGGTCAAATAGCGATAGCGCCATACGGTCTCGCCCTTCATCTTGAACTCCCACGCGATCGCGGTCGTCGCAAGAGAGGCAAGCACGAGCGCAAGAATTCCAATCACGGCCACTTTTCTCATTCCATATCCTCCTTACATAAACGTAAAACCACACTCATCGCCCAAAGCATGGAGGCCTGCCCATACTCGGTCGATAGAAAAGAGATCGCCCACGTCCCCCTACGAACCTGCGGAGAAGTGAGCCTCATGTGAGTTGTCTTTTCCTGAAAAGCGTTTGTCGCACTTTCTCTCAAAAAGGTTGGATAAGTATGAGCACAAAGTTAGAATAATATTAGAAGCGTTTCAAGCTCGGAGAAGTCAACGTATTTTCACTGATTGAGCCGCTTCACAACAAACCGGCCGATTCATCGAAGCAGAGGAGCGACGTACGACCGGCTGTGGAAAGGGCAGCCCTGGACGGCGTTCGTGTCGTCACTTACATTAGTTCAGTGTAAAGAAAGATTTCCATTTCAATATATATGTTACGTGCCACTTTCTGTACATAAGACACGAACATTTGAAACAGCTTCTTCTTGCCGGAGTGCTCCTGAAAGCTTCTGAGCCTCTCTGCGAGCGCACTTCACGACCTTCGCGATCGAGAAAATACGTGTTCTTGCCCGCCCAGGTCTTGCATTTTATGGCATTATCCGGGACGAGGCGTATGCGTCCATAGGAGAGATCGGGCTGAATTGCGGGGCCGGAACCGACTCCCGGACAAGCGGGCCGGCAACGAGCCCATGCAGAATCGAAACGCTTGAGCTCGTTATGAGCTCTCAGGGATTCGCGGTGATGCGAGGGTTTCCAGCACGCGGCTGACCAGTGCGTCCCTGTTGTGCTCGGTAACGGTGATGAGCGCCACGTCGGCGCGGTTCTTGATCCGTTCTATGAAGCGGTCGCCCTTTTTGGCAACCGACCCGATAACATAATGCGCGGAATCGAGGGTCCGCTCGAGGGTCTCCCGAAAAAGAGGCGAAAAGCACTCCATCTTGCCTATCTCGTCGATGACCACGATTTCATCACGTTTCGTCGGGATTATGGCGGGGACGGCTATTCGCTCGAGATCTGCGAGGTTCACCCCGTATCTCCCCACCCGGACGGTGCTCTTCAGGCTCACGTGCGCCAGCACACCCCGATCCCCCTGCAAAGTGACGATCTCGAAGCCTGCTCGACGCCGGTTCTCTCGTATCTCTCGGGTAAAAAAACCGGTCACCGGCGTATCGATGCGCCGGACCACCTTTTCGATCAGTGTCGACTTCCCGCATCCCGGGGGTCCGGTGATCAGCAGATTTCTCGCGCTCCTGTAATTCACCGATGCGCCTTTCTGAATATGAGGCGGTGAAACGCGGACGGCTCGAGGCTTCTCACCTCCTCCGGTATCCTCTCGTGAGATCCGATAATCAGAAAGCCCGGGCTCGCGAGACTCTCGAGCGTTTTCTCGAGAACCGTCTTTCGTATGGTTTCATTATAGTAGGTCAGCAGATTGTTGCGTAGAAATAGTACTGAGACGTCTCGTGTGGGGGGATCGTCCGTCGCAAGGTCATGCATTTTCCAGATGATCTCTTTCTTCACGAAATGGGAGACTCGGTATTCGGACGCGCCCGGCAAGGGCTCAAAGTACGTTTCCAGCACCTCCGGTTCCATGTCCTTGAGGCTGCTCCGAGCATAGACGCCGGCCTTTGCCTTTGAGAGCCATTCCGGATTGGTGTCGGTGGCCCACAGATCAAGTTGACAATGCAGTTCAGACCTTTTTGCGAACACGTCCCAGGCTATCGCGATGCTGTACGGCTCCTCACCGCGGGCGCACCCCGCGGACCAGATTCGTACGCTGTTCTTCCTTGCACGGCAGATCTCGGGGAACAGACTACGTTCGAGGGCCCGCCAGAATTCCCGATCACGGAAAAAGCGGCTTATTGAGACATTCAGGAGACGCTGACTCTGCGCTCTCAATCGACGATTGCTCTCGATAACGGACAGGTAGTGGGTGACGCTGCGGCAGTTCAGTTCCTGCATATGTCGGGCAATACGTTTCTTGACGGCTTTCCTCACCTTTCGATAGCCGTGCCAGGAGAGGCCGAACGTTTCGATGATGCGCCGGAACTGTCGGTCATCCATTACGCGAGGCCCTGATAACCGTGCCGCGTTCTGACTCGAACCCGAGCATTGCAGGCTTCTCACGTCAGCTCATGCCGCGAGCCCGTGACCGGTTGTGACCCGGATTCGCCCGGGGTGGGCACTGATTGGCAATCAATCGGGCGCATCCGCGCTGGCACCGGTCTTCAGGAGACGTGAGTAAAAAACGAGTGGCTCGTGCCGGGACGATCGAATGTGGCAGGGATGCATACGGGAACGGGAGAGCCGGTCCGTGACTCGATCACCGCGGCCGGGCGAGAACGTGCGCCGGTCTGCACTCACCCTCGTGCCATTGCGTTATCTCGGTCACAGGGCGCGGGCTTGCCGGTCAAACCATGACCGAATGGCGGAGGGTCGGATCGGGGGTGCTGCCCCCGTGCTTGCCCCAAGCCTACCGGAGACTCTGCCGCTCGAGGCGGAGCTTGAGTCGTTCAACTTGCAGCAATTGCCTTTCAAGTCGGAGCAATTTACTCTCGATGTTCTGCTTCTGCAATTCGAGCCTCTGCTTCCGCCGCTGGAGGCCCAGCTTCCGCAGTTCCAATTGCTGTCGCTGCACCTCCAGGCCGCGATCCTGCTGCTGTTGTTGCAGTTTCCTTCGTTTTTGCTCCAGTTCCCGAACCTGCTGTTCCAACTGCACGCGCTTGCGCTCCAGCAGCTCCCTCTCGGTGGGCGGCCTGACCTGCTCCTTCTGGTCCCCGGCCAGGGAGTCGTGAGGCATCCAGACCAGCAGAAGCAAACAAATCAGACCTGCTACAAGACCAGCGGAGAAACTCTTCATACCTCGCTCCTTACGGATGGTTGGCGGATCTGAGGGCCCAGAGCGCCCTCAAGGCAGTGTCCTGCTGCGCCACACACGTGGACTCTACGCGTCCATGCATTTCCGGAAAAGGGACAGGCACGGAGAACACCAGGTCTTTTCCCGCGACAAATGTTCGTGCCGATCTACCGGTTGCCCTTTCGCTCCCACCTGGGTTCTCGAAGGCACAGGTACTCCCTGCGCGGTTCTTAACAAGCCTCGGGCGAGAAGGCAACCGTATTATCATCGGCTGACGGGGATTCGGTAAGCACTTCGAACTTCATTTCCACTCAGCCCCGCCCCTTTCCCGGCTTCAATGGCGAAGGATCGATGCCCGAGCCGCTCGATATCGCCCCGCCTCGAATGTGGCGAGTCCGGCGAATCGATTGACAATGTTTACAGATCGTCAGGTTTTTTTACACCCGCCATTCGAAACCACGG
>JARRRG010000222.1:0-4846 GCA_037380965.1 Deltaproteobacteria bacterium | reverse complement strand
TTTTTCTATACCATAAATCTCATCAAGGTGGCTGAAAAACCGAATGATAATGCCATGCGCTCCCGCTTGCCTCTCAGAACCGCGTATCGGACGACGGCCGTTGAGAACCTGCCTCGCGAGTACGCAGGACGCGGCAACGCGCGGCCCTGGCACGGCCATTCATGTCACGGACTCCTCTGCCGGATCATCCTGTCCAACCTCTTCGAAATTACGCGATTCGACTGAGACAGCCCGTTCATTACTGCGAGCACGGTAGCCTTCGGTGCTTCGCGGGCAATGCCGTTCTTGTGAGTGCCGCGCCGCGTTCTCCCGGTTCACCCTGGACGGGGGTGAAGAAGAAGGGGTTGCCTACTCCTTGAACCGCTGGCTATCGTTGAGATAGGTGCTTGCGCAACTGTCCGGCCCGGGTACCGTGACATCGACTGCGGCCGCGAACCCGGGAACGCGGGTGATTCGCGATGGCAGAGGAGGACACACCATGACCGAACCGAGGAGTGCTCAGGTGATCAGAACATCCTGTCGAGGATGTCACGGGGTATGTCAGGTGCTCGTACACATGGAAGGCGATCGTGTCGTGAAGGTAACCGGTGATCCGGACAGCCCGACAAGTAAAGGATACCTCTGCCCGAAAGGACGGGCCGCGCCAGAACTGCTCTATCATCCCGACCGCCTGTTGTACCCGCTGCGTAGAGCCGGGAAGCGAGGCGAGAACTCATGGCAAAGGATATCGTGGGACGAAGCGCTTGATGAGATGACTGAACGGCTCTCACAGATCAGAGAAGAGCTCGGTCCCGAATTCTTCGCGATGGCTCAGGGCACGGGTCGGCCCTATACCGAGTTTACGCTCCGCTTTGCCAACGCGTTCGGCACCCCCAACTTTGTCGGTCCCGGCCATCTCTGCTACCTTCCTCGGGTCATTGCCAGCGAGATCACGCTCGGCCAACTGCCGATAAGCGACATCTACGGATTCGGCGGAGAGATGCCCCGGTGCATCATGATTTGGGGCTGTAATATTACCTATTCCGGGGCGGCTGACGGAATGTGCGGCGGGATGCTCGAGCGCGCGCTGAAGAAGGCTGAAAAGGTTATCGTAATCGATCCCCGGCGGATAGGTCCTGCCGAGAGAGCCGATCAATGGCTGCAAATAAGGCCCGGAACCGATGCCGCGCTCGCATTGGCCATGATTCAGACCATCATCTCGGAAGAACTTTTCGACAGGGAGTTTGTGAATGCATACACATCCGGTTTCGACCGATTGCGAGATCATGTGAAGCATTTTTCGCCTGAGTGGGCAGCGTCGATAACCGGGCTTGACGCGGAAGGAATAAGAAAAGCAGCCCGTACCTATGCTCTTACCAGGCCCTCATGCATTCAGTGGGGAAACGGACTCGACATGAATGCGAGCAGCTTTCAGTGTGCACGGGCCGTGCTCATTCTCATGGCGATCACCGGCAACATAGACAAACCGGGCGGCCAAGCGCTGTGGGTCTATCCCGATGGAGTCAAGGTCAAATCAGTCCTGGTGAGCCATGAACAAGCCGGGGTGCAGTTCCTCTCCGCTCAACAGAAGGAGCGCGGCATCGGAGCAGGCGTGTTTCCTTTTGCACCCGCAACGCATCCGCCGACTTTCTGGCAGTCCGTTATAACGGGCGATCCCTATCGAGTGAAAGCAATCTGGTTGGTGGGGACGAATCCTCTCATGACCGGTACGCAGCAGTTGAAGATCCAGAGGGCGCTTGCTGACCATCTCGAATACACGGTCGTGTCCGATCTCTTCATGACGCCGACTGCCCAATACGCGGATCTCGTGCTGCCGGCCGCGACGTGGCTGGAACAGGAAGATGTTGTGAGCATGCACAAGATCTGGTGTATTCTGGCTCGCAAGCAAGTGGCCCGGGTGGGCGAAACGCGCGATGATCGCGACGTCATGTTCGATCTGGCGCACCGCCTCGGTCTCCATGATGCATTTCCCTGGAAGGACAGGCGGGCGTTTAATGAATGGGTGCTCGAGGACGCGGGCCTGGACTTTGATACGCTCTGTGACCGGGGAATTCTTCTTGGGAAGATGCGCTATCGAAAATATGAGGCCGACGGATTTCGCACGCCGTCAGGTAAATTTGAGATATTCAGCTCTATTGCAGAACATGCCGGTGTCGAGCCCCTGCCGGTTTTCAGGGGAGCGAAAAGGAACGCCGGGCCGGGAGAGAATCAAGTCGCGGACTTTCCTCTTATCCTCCTCGGAGGGAACAAGAATCGATACTTCTTCCATTAGGAGCTTCGCCAGGTACCTTCCTTAAGAGCGCACAACCCTGATCCTCTCGTGGAAATTCACCCCGACACAGCCGCGAAATATGGAATAGGAGAAGGCGACTGGGTGATCATCGAGTCCCCATACGGGCATGTACGCATGAAAGCCGAACTGTTCGACGGCATTGCTCCTGACGTAGTCAACGCCCAGTTTGCATGGTGGTTTCCGGAAGCCGGTCCTCCGGATTACCAGTGGCGGCAATCGAACATCAACCTGCTATTCCCCGACTCGGGCTTTGATCCGGACACCGGCTCTGAGCCGATCAAAGGCTTCATGTGCCGGATACGACGGGAGGAAGCTTGACCGCGGAACAAAAGAGTGGCACGGGGGAACGGTACGGAGTGAGTGTAAGGAAGGCCCCATGGGAGGCGAGAACGTATGAGACCCCGTCACCGAGACTCACCGATTCCGACTTCGAATTTCTCGCGGGCACCGTGGCCGATGAGGTCACGAACAGGGAGCGGTTGAAACGGATCCTCAAGGAAGACGAGGAGTTCCGGAACGCGTTCCTTGATGACGAGAAAACGGCACGAACCGTTATGGTGGAGAAGGACGTGTTCTTGAAGATTTCTCCAACGCTCTATTTCGAGGTCCTGCTCAGAATGGCCCGCAAAGAGCTGGACACGGCAAGCCACACCATCGAGACCGCGGGGACCAAGAAGATCGCGGTCTTTGATACCGATGAGGTGGTGGAGCTCTTGTCCAGGCAGACCGTGCTCGAGTACCTCGCGGACATGCTCGCGTCCTTTACCCGGATCGAAAGTTACGCTATTTCCTTTCGCTCCAAGAGAGGTGTGTGGCGCAAGATCAGATTCAATGACCTCGATATGGACAGCCTCATGAGCTTTTGCGACGCGGTGGATAGAGAGCACCGATTCGGTTTTTTCAAGAGGATAGCCGATCTGTGCCTCTTCATCCTCGGCGTATTTCCGGAATATGTCCGGTTCACGTACCGTTACCCACACTCACGAGAAGTGAGACCTCCGATCGTGGGCCGAAAGAGAAGGAGCACGGAAGAGTACGAAAAAGAGGGCAGGAAGTTCTATGAGCTCGCCGCGGGGCACCCGATCGCGGACACGATCCAGCTATCGAGTGTTCTGTGGCTCCTTCACGGCAACTTTCGCACCGCGCAGAAGCCGCTCAATTTCATTGCCGAACACTATCTCCATAACTCGAGACGCAATCTGTTCGGGATTGGGGCGGCATGACAGGCGCAGCTCCCCGCCGTCGCAACGCGACTTGAGCTCATACCACTTCGCGAAATGGTATCATATTGTCCTGGCGTGACCGGCGGTCAGGATTTCTCCCCGGTCACATCCTGCGGTTTGAAGATGTCCGAAAGAGGCACCGTGAAAGCGACCTCGGGTCGGTACCTCATATAGGTGGGTATGGGATAGCGAACCCCCTTTTGGTGCGTCTTGTCCATGCCTTCCACCACCTCGCCCAACCTTTCGGCTGGAATGGCCATCATCATCTCGTGGTCCTGGCACGTGGCCCACACTCTGTCACCGTTGCCGGGAACCACCAATTTGGGAGTCTTGTCCAGGTACGCGCCGATAATGCCTTCCGTACATGAGCCGGCTCGCCCGGAGAATCTGCTGTCCAGAGGCACGCCCGTGTGATGGGTGGCACCGTGAATCAGTCGCATCATCTGCGCGGGGTTGGCAAAGACCGCGACCACGTCCGGCTCGATCTTCGTCCGCTCCAGCGGAGAATAGACAACCGTCACATTGTTTCCCATGTTGAGGTGTCGAAAGCCTGCGATAGCCTCCCGTGCTGCTTCGCCATCAGAGACGTAATTCATACGGAGGAAGAAATCCACTGCCGCGGCCTCGTTGATCTGCTCTTCCCAGCCAAAGGTGTGAGCCGCAATCGCGCATCCCACGTCTTCACGACCGAACGCGACGGTCCACCCGTACCGGCGGGCCATGGCCGTGCCCTGACAGGGAGCCATCTTCACCTTCAGGTCTCGAAGCGGCCGCCTGGCTGACGGAGGAACCTGGGAGTCGTCTGTGAGCAGCTTCACTGCCACAGGAAAGGTATCGGGGTTGACAAGTCGCCGAATCTCTTTGCCCAATCGAAACCATTCTTCCATGGCCAATTCCTTTCAGTGGAGATAATGAGGGAGTCCGGATGACGGTCTCCACGCGCGGAGCTCGTCCCCACGCTCGGAAAGCCTGCGGGCGACTCGGCTCTGGCCTGCGGGCCTCACGGTCTATCCGGTAACCGGTCTTCCAATCCTTGACTATGCGTCAAGAGCAGTCGTCAAGCAACATCAATCTGGTTTCACGACATTTCCACCGGGCTTGTCGGCTCGCACGGTCACGCTGTACACCCGGCGGAGCCCCCTGCCGTCGCCGGCGAGCACCGCAACCGAATCGAAACCGGCCTCACGAATTGCTCCCAGATAGTCTTCTTCCGGAAGCGCGCCGCCGATGCACGCGGCCCAGCGCTCCGGGTTCTCTCTGATCTCCGCGGGCAACTCACCATCGGCAACCATGTCTGAAACCACCAGCCGGCCACCGGGCTTGAGCACCC
>JARRRG010000221.1:0-5471 GCA_037380965.1 Deltaproteobacteria bacterium | reverse complement strand
GTGAAGGCTCCTTTCCCCAACGCGGTGTCCCTTGCAATGGGAAACAGCATGGATTCTTTGTCTCTGATCTATGGAATAGGCAAGATTGGTGCCAACCAGGGAAATGACGATAAAGCATCCTATATTCAAAGAGTTGAAGCATTCACCTCCCACGACGGGCGTTGAAGCCGGTGTCGCGTTGCGCAACAGAGGCATGATCACCGGACAAGCTCGAGCTCAGGTTGGCCGCGTGGGAAGAGGATTACCCGAGTGTTGCAGACGGGAACAGTCCCTACAACAGATCTGATTTTCATAAGGAAAAAACCAGGCGCTATTAATGGTCGGCGGGCAGGGTACGCTGATTTACCGGGGCATCTCTCAGACCATGAACGCTCTGTCGGGGTACCGACTGAATCGGCTACCGCTCCCTCGGCTTCGGAGCCGGGCCTTCTTCTTTCTCATGCTTCCTCTCGGAGGGAGGGCATCAACGCTTCGTCCGTTTCGGAGCGCTCCTGCGCCTTTCGGGCGGAGCGGGGAGCTTTTCCAATTCTCTCACCAGAAATTGAGCGAGCAGCAGGGTGCGTTGTACGAGGCTGATCCTCTGAACCGCCTCATGGGGGGTGTAAAGGTCACGATAGACGGCTCCCATTCCGCAGGCCACGGCAACAGGCTTTGGCACCAATCCAGCCGCGGAGGGATAGGGTGAAGAGATCGCATTGATCGACATCTCCCACCGGCGACCGGTATCCTGAATCTCCTTTATCAGCTCGTTGCTCTTCAGCCTCTTCGTCATCGGCGGCCTGTCCGAAATCACTTCCAGCGTCCAGGAGATTTCAGTTCGGCCGAGAAGAGCCTTGATGTTTTCCTCGAGGCGATTGACCTTCTTTGCATCCAGATAGGAAACGGGCAGAGTCACGAAGATTTGGTGAGGGTCTGAGACGGGGTGGGATGCCGTCCGAAAGTCAGATACGGATACGGTCAGGTTGTCTTGGCGAGACGACAGACCCACAATGGCTTCCAGCTTACCCAACGTCCACTGCACGATGCCGGGACCTTTGGATGTCCTGGCGTTCCTCCGTTGCTTGCGTTCCAAGGTGACACGATACGTGCGCAGTCCTCTCCGTTGGGATACTATGCGATCCTCTCTTGTGGCGGGTCTCAATAGAATGACTCGTCCGGCTTTTTCGCAAGCCGCCTTGATAATCTTCGCGCTGTACCGACAATCGTACCCTTCATCCGCGTAGCAGAGTACGCCCACCGGTAAGCGCTTCAGTTGTCGTTCCCTCTTAAACGGCTTGAGCGCGTACTCCAGCATCACCCACGGCGCTCGCGCCGAGGCTATTCCATCGCCGTGCAGCCATTCCGGATCTCTCCTGAATCCTTGATACGGTGCCGAAGGGTCCAAAGGGACATCGATGTGACTCACGAAGAGCGTTCCTCCCTCGAACTTGGCCTGAGAGCCCCATGTCCAGACGAACTTTTCATCGGTCAAGTCCGGTATCGGCCTCAGTCCCAGTTCCCACAGGCGGTTGCCGAGCTTGTCGACCGCAAGCTGAATGCCCGCGGGATCGGAGGAGCGGCTGGACACCGTGCACCACTCTTCGAGACGCTGCTCGATCCGGTCGCGGTGCTCGGTAATGAACGAGAACACGCGAGTCCCCACGTCGAGAGTCGAGGCATCGAGGGCCGGCGGTTTGGGCGTACCGAAGTAGCGAACACTTGCAACCTCGACGAGACGGTTGACCAGCGCGGGGAAGTCGAGCCCCATCTTCAATGCGGCCGCCACGTACGACCCATGTTCGCCCAGGCTCGGCAAGCTGTTGAGCTCGAGGATGTAAAACTTGCCCTGTTCGTCCAACCGCATGTCCACGCGGGCGCAGTCGTAGCACCCCAATACCTTGAAAGCTCTCAGAGCGAGATCCTGGGCCTGTTTTGTCTGAGCCTCGTCGAGTGGCGCGGGGCAGATTACTCCAATTTCTCGACCGGACTGCCTCGTTTTGTCCTCGTACGTGTAAATCTTCGGACCGGTCGAGCCGAAGGTGATCTCAGCCGGCGCGAAGGCTTCCGGAGGATTGTTGCCCAGAATGCCTACATTGATCTCTCGACCCGCTATGTACTGCTCGGCCAGCACCGGCTGATCGAACTCGTCGAATATAGCCTGCGCGGCTTCTCGAAGCTCTTCTCTGTTATTGACGATCCTGATTCCGAAGGAAACGGCCTCATTCTTGGGCTTGACGATAAGAGGGTAAGGAAGATCGGGCTGGGGAAACCCGGGCTCGTTCAGGACGGCAAATGCAGGGGTGGGGAGACCGTTCTGTTGGAAGATCATCTTGCTCACTACTTTGTCCAGACAGAGGGAGTGGGCCAAAGGGCCCGATCCCACGTACGGGATACCGACCATCTCGAGGATACCGGGCACGTGGGTATACCGCGCCTGTCCCTGGATTCCGTATGACAGATTGAAGGCCATGCCCGGCCGTTCTCCCTTGACGACCTTCGGCATAAACTCCTCGAGCCGGTCAACGAGATCCTTGTCTCCCTCGAGAGATATCACCTGGTGGCCTCCTTTTTTGAGCCCTCGGACAATCCTGTTGATGGCCGGTTTGCCATACTTCTCTCGATTGGGGACCCCAAAGAGGTTGATAACGCTCTGACTCTCCCGGTTGAACACCACCGCTATTTTCATGGTCGCATTCCCCTGTTCGCGTCGCACCTGTGATGCACGCAGGCGCTCCTACGAGACTGTCGGCGCCAACTCGTCACCTGTTGTTAAGGGTCTTTCTTACCTTATCATGATACTATGTTCAAGATGCTGGGGAATACCCGCGAATGGCCTGCGTGAGCCGTCATTCGCGCTTGTGCTTGAATTCTCATCGCTCATTGCTCAGGATAGAAACCGACCTGTCGAATTTCGAGTTGCAGCGGAGGATATCATGCCAGAAAGTGTGTCCAGCATCGCGGAAAAAGCCGGGCTTTCTCCCGGAGTTCTGATGCATGTAGGTGAGGCCCGGCTGGAGAACGCTCGGATTGAGGTCCTGAGCTACGACCAGGAAAAATGCCGACAGCTTGAAGCCGGCGTGGAGGATCTGGACAGGCTTCGGCAGGAGCCTGGAACCACCTGGATAGAAGTGCAGGGCGTGCACGACCTCGAGGTGATCCAACAGCTCGGAAAAGCCCTCGGACTTCATCCGCTGTTACTGGAAGATGTCGTCAATACCGAGCACCGTCCCAAGGTTGAAGACTACGGCGAGTTTCTCTTCGTGGTGCTCAAGATACTGCATTTCAATCGTGAAGAAATGAGCATCGAGCCGGAGCATGTCAGCCTGGTACTGGGAGACGGGCTCGTCGTATCCTTTCTTGAGGCCGATCGACATCCCTTTGATCCGGTTAAGAAGCGAATCATGGCAGGGAGGCGCCGCATTCGACGTTTAGGCGCTGATTATCTGGCCTATGCGCTCGTCGACGTGGTAGTGGACACCTACTTCCGTCTGATTGAGGAGCTGGGTGGCCTCCTCGAGTCCGCGGAAGATCGGGTGTTGGCGGAGCCTCAAAAGGAGACCCTTCTCATGCTCCACAGGCTGAAGCAAGTGGAGCTGACATTGCGTGCGGCAATTCTCCCCCTCAGAGAGGTCATTGGAAATCTGACTCGGGAGGATTCCGACTTGCTCTCGGAGGCCATCGGACCGTTCTTGCGGGATGTCCATGACCATGCAGCCCACGTGATCGAGGCCTCAGAAGCCCACAGAGAAACGCTCAATACCTTTCTGGAATTGTATCACCATGCCGTGAACAACCGGCTCAGCGAGGTCATGAAAGTACTTACCATTGTGGCGACGATTTTTATGCCGCTGACCTTTATCGCCGGGATTTACGGCATGAACTTCAAGAGGATGCCCGAGCTTGACTGGTATTTTGGCTACCCGTTGACTCTCGGGGTCATGCTGCTGTTGGCCCTGGCGATGGTTCTCTTTTTTCATCGGAAGCGATGGCTTTAGGCGCGGGTTGAGCCTGTTTCGTCCCGCATCATGCAGGTCCCTCGGACAGAAGTCCCCCGTTCTCGAGGGATCGGCCGCACAGGCGAACTGAAGCCGGTCAGGTCGGCTGCCCGCGTCCTACAAATCTCCGTGCTGGAAATGTGCTGCACTACCCTCTTCAGTATTCTCCGGCCCGAGCATCATGAGTTTCAATTGACGCTGGTCATCGTTCGCCAGATAGGTTGTCCTTGTCGGGAAGGCAAACTGAATACCTTCTTCCGCGAAACTTCGGAGAATTTTTCTACAGCTTCTCTGACGCCACGTATAATAGTCAAACTGTTCCGGGGTCCTGCCTGCCGGTTGGAACCACGCAAGGACCCTGATGTTCAAGCTCCATTCATTGAATCCGTCGAAGAAGACCCAGGGAGGCCGTTCCTTGCTGGTCTCCTCGTCTGCCAACAAAGTGTCACGGATTATTTCGACTGCCCGATCCACTTTGTCCGGAGGCGTATCGTACGTAATCGTGATATCGGTCCTCCACCAGATTTGGCGTCGCCGCGCAAAGTTCTCCGCGCTGGAACTGATGATTTTCTGGTTGGGCAGGTTTACCAGATTCCCGCTCCACAATCGGATCTTCGTACTCCGGTAACCCACGGCTTCCACGAAACCGTCGTAGCTGTCAATCTTCACTCGACTGGATGATCAACACGCCTCCCATAATCGCGATGGCCCAGCGGAGCGTTTTGCCAATGAGAGACGCCTCGAGATCTTCGATCCTGCTCTGCGGGGACTTGGCCCGCTTTTCAAGCTCGATGTCTACAAGCCGAACCACCCGGAAGATGAACCATACGACGGCCAGGATTCCTCCGACGTCCGCGGCTCTACTGGCGACATGCCGCAACACATTTTCGCCAAAAGGTTTCTCGAAATGAACGAGCAGCGGAGACAGAGCCGCGTAGGTCCCATACACCCAAATGAAGAGGCAGAGAGGCTTGCAGAGGGCTTCGAGGAGGACCTCCGGCCATGTCGGTGCTCGTCCCTCGGTTACGATCCGTCGTAACCGTCGCTGGATCAGGCGGCTGAGGGCCCGTTCGAACACGAGCACCAGCAGAAGTATGACGAGGGTCATAACCAGCTTCATCCAGGTGATTCCGTTGAAAGCCGTCGCTTGTACCCAGTCTCCCAGGTGGTATGCAGACTTGTCGGCAAGCTCATCAAGCTTTTCACCGACTTCTTTTCCTGCTTGGTAGAGCTTTTTAGTGTCTATCGGAGCGAACCGATCCTCGGGGTGCACCAAAACCTTCGTGGCTTCACCGGTCTTCTTATCGCCGGTTTTTGTCTCAACTTCTTTTCCCTCGACCTTCACCTTTACTTCAGTGGGCTGCTTGCCCTCGGATTTCTTCACTTCCACTTCTACCGTGGCCGGGGGGGTCTTCTCCTTGGGGGAGAGAATTCCCGATAATTGACACCAGCCAACAGAGGAGAAAATTAGGGACGCGGCAACAATGCCCAGTATGC
>JARRRG010000220.1:0-4861 GCA_037380965.1 Deltaproteobacteria bacterium | reverse complement strand
CGGCCCCGCCAGCCCGGGGCTCACAGTCGCCAGAAGGAAGACTCCCAGGATCAGGCTGACCATCAAAACGGTACGTTTGGCGTTCATCATTGTCCCTCCTTGCTATGGTTGTCTCTCGGCAGGTAGTGAGACCCTCAACGTAACGGCTCTCCTTTCCCGCTTGTCGCATTGGCACTCCTTAGATCGCGACCACAATCCCCGGAAACAGTGCGCTACCGTTCCGGGGGACCGCCGGCCTCCCTGATCGCCCAAAAAATCTTCTCGGGATCGGCCGGTAACGACCGCACTCTTCCTCCACAGGCATTGGCTATCGCGTTCAGAATGGCCGGCGTTGCAGGTATGTTCGGCATTTCTCCTATACCTTTGGCTCCGTAAGGCCCCAGCTCGTTGGCCACCTCGAGAATCACCGGGCGGATATCGGGCACGTCCAGAGCCGTGGGGATCGAATAGTCCTGCAAGTTGGTGTTTTGGATGACGCCTTCCTTCAGCACCACCTCCTCCATCAGGGCATACCCCAGTCCCATGGCAACGCCGCCTTCAATTTGTCCCTCAAGTGCGCGAGGGTTGATAGCCTTACCTACATCAAAGGCCGCGACGTAGTGCTCGATGTCGACCTCGCCGGTTTCGACATCCACCACCACCTGGGCCATGTGTGTGGAATAGGTGTACACAAAATAGGGGACGCCCTGGCCGGTTTCAGGATCCAGGCTGGAAGCGGGCGGGGCCCACCAGCCCTGGCCGATAAGCCTCTTGCCCGTGGCCATACACCGAGCTGCCACCTGTTTGAATTCCAACGAGTTACTTTGATTATCCGCGTCAAAGACCTTGCGGTCCCGAAACTGGACCCGTTCGGGGGGAATATCAAGCATCTCCGAGGCCGCTTCGACCAGAGACTGTTTCACTTGGCGTGCGGCAATGATGATAGCGTTGCCCATGAGGGTGGTGGAGCGACTGCCCACGGTAGGGCCTGATTCCGGCACCAGGTCGGTATCGGGCTGGACCAGCCGAACGTCTTCCACCAGTATTCCCAGCTCTTCCGCGCAGATTTGAGGCAGTACGGTGAAGGCTCCCTGTCCCATCTCCGTGATGCCGGTATAGAGGAGCACCGAGCCGTCCTCGTGCACATACACATTGGCTCCGCACGCATCACCGCCTGTACCTATGCTTGTTCGATACCACCCCATGCCGATGCCGACACCGCGACGCCGGGTCCGATCCCGGTCGATATAGCCGGTCTCCCTGGAACGGCGATCCCACTCGAAGGTTTGAGCGCAGGCCTCAAGCGTCTCCCTCAGGCCCACACTTTGATCCAGGACCTGACCGGTAGCTGTCTCCGAGCCCAGTTCAAACGCATTCTTGCGCCTGATCTCCAGGGGACTTATGCCCAGCTCCTCGGCGAGCTCGTCGATAATTTGCTCATGCGCGAAATGTACCTGGGGAGCTCCAAAACCGCGCATGGCCCCGCCGTAAGGATGGTTCGTGAAGCAGAGATACGCGTCCACCTTGACGTTGGGTATCACGTACGGTCCGGGCATCATGACCATGGAGTGCACGTGGGATCCCCCTGCAGGAGGAATCTTGGGGCCTAAAGAGGCATACGCCCCCTGTTCGTCGTAGATCACCCCCTGGAATGAGACCAGGGTCCCGTCTTTCAGCGCCCCAATCTTGATTTCCATGATCATGGGATGGCGCTTGGCCGTTTGAATGGTGACCTCCTCCCGCTCGAGAACAATGCGCACCGGCCGGCCGGTATGCTGAGCCAGCAACGCAGCTCGGCATCCCAAATCGATGGGGGAGTCTTCCTTGCCCCCGAAACCGCCGCCCATGTGGATCTGGCGGCAACGGACTTTGCTGATGGGTAAGCCCAGTACCGGCGCTACGTTGCGCCGTACGGTAAATGGGGCCTGCATCGGACCCTCCACCAGCACGGTCCCATCGGATCGAGGATAAGCCATGACCACGTCGGGCTCCAGGTAGACGTGTTCCAAGAAGGGAACCTGATAGGTCCGCTCAATGATCACGTCAGCCTGTTCAAAGCCTTCTTCGACCCTTCCCTTGCGCAGCTTGTCGTAGGAGAGCAGATTTCCCCGTTCGTGAATTTTGGGAGCGTCTTCTTTCATGGCATCGCGCGGATCGAACACCGCGGGCAAAGGCTCGTAGTCAACCTCGATCAGAGCCAGGGCCTCGTTGGCGATCCGTTCCGTTTCCGCAGCCACCAGAGCCACACCATCGCCGACAAAACGCACCTTGTCATCGCATATCACCGGCTGGTCCGGAATAATGGCCCCGAAGCCGTTGCGGCCGGGCACGTCTCTGGCAGTGAGCACCGCGACCACGCCTTCGAGCTGTTCGGCTTTCGTAGTGTTAATGGATCGTATGAGTGCGTGGGGATGAGGGCTGCGTAAGATCTTGCCGTGGAGAAAGTTTTCCGGGGAATAGTCCGCTCCGAACTTGAGCTTGCCGGTGACCTTCAAGGGATCGTCCGTTCTGGTGAGTGATTGGCCGGCCACCGCCAACTCAGTTTCCTTGAACCTGACAAATGGTAGAAGATCGGTCCTCTCCTTGGTGAGCACCTTCACTTTCTTTCTGTCATCGGTCTTTTCAGACATGGCACCTTCCTTGCCTGGAAAGGCTCCGCCGAGTCGAGCCGTGCCTAGGAACGGCTCTCAGAGGCAGCATTCTTAACCGCTTGAACGATTTTGCGGTATCCGGTGCAGCGGCACAGGACCCCGGACAGGGCCATCCTGATCTCTTCTTCGTCCGGGCTTGGATTCTTGCTCAAGAGGGCCTTGGCGTTCAGTATCATCCCCGGAGTGCAAAAACCGCATTGGACTGCTCCGGCCTCCATGAATGCCTCCTGGAGGGGATCCAGAGACCCGTCCGCCTGTTGCAAGCCTTCTATGGTCGTGACCTCTCGTCCTTGCACTTTGTGCGCAGGCATCAGACAGGAGTTGTATGCCTCTCCGTCCATCAGAACCGTGCAAGCGCCGCATTCACCCTCCCGGCAACCAACCTTGGTTCCGGTCAGGTTGAAGGTTTCTCTGAGTAGGTCAACGAGCATCTTGACGGGTGCGACAGCCGCCTCTACCTTTTTACCGTTGAGTGTGAACGAAAGTTCGATGTTGCTCATCGCAATCCTCTCAATTCAGAGTGCATCCCGCTTGTTCAAGGGCCGTCTTCAGGCAGCGCCTCACCAATACCTTGACCATTTCCCTCCGGTAGTCGCACGAGCCTCTCAGGAGGCTGTCGCGGGGAGTGCATTGGGCTGAAGCCTTTTCCGCGACTTGGTGAAGAGTTTTCATGGTGGCCGGCTTTCCTTGGATCACGCTTTCAAGTCCCTGATCGCGGTAGGGGATGGGTGCGACCGGTCCCAGAGCGATGGCCGCTTCGTCTATGACCTGCTTGGCCGCGTCCACGGTCACCACCACAGCGCATATCACGATGGGGAGGCCGAGGGCCTTACGCTTGCTCAGGCGCAAGGTGCACCCTCCCTGGTTGGGCCCGAGTGAGTCAAATTCAATTCGGCTAAGTATCTCACGGGTGGGGTCCACCACGGTCTTGCCCAAATCGAGAAAGAAATCTTTCAGAGGCACCACCCGCTCTCCCTTCCCGGAGATGATGGCTACCCGCGCGCTCAGCGCCAAGAGCGGGATACTGCCGTCCGCGGCGGGCTGACCGCTGACCAGATTGCCCCCAAGCGTGGCTATGCTTCGGATTTGAGGGGAGCCTACGTTCAAGCACGCTGATGCGAGCAGCTCCGCCTTGTCGCGTATGAGACGGGATGCTGCTGTTTGGGCATGGGTGACCATCCCGCCAAGGATTATCCTGTCACCCTCCAGGTCAATTCCATCCATCCCCGGAATCCTGCTTATGTCGACGAGCGCCTCCACCTCATAGTTGCGCCTCCGAAGGTCCACGATGACGTCCGTCCCTCCTGCTATGAGGCGAGCCCGGCCGTCATAATCCGACAGCATTTGCAGGGCCTGAGCGAGCGTCTCGGGGACAAGATATTCTTTGAGGGAAATGTCCCGGGACCAATGCAGATCCTTAAATACGTGTGACATGTTCCGTCCTCCTCCCAAAACGGTGCGAGGATACCGATATCACCGTAGCGTCACTCCCGCGACACGTCCGACCGGTCAGCGGAATGACGCCATGGATTACCTCTGTGATGGAGAGAATTCCTTTCCCCCGGTCCGGCCGATACGGATCTCAATCTTCCCCCTTGGCATGCGCCTCTGGCGCCACAACCTGGGCCGGTCACCAGAGAAGGGGGAGGGGCATTCATCTCTTTTTGTCACGTGAATCAATCCGGCAATCTTCGTACGATTCATCTGTCCAATGCATGCCCCGCTCTTCAATTTTAGGGCTTCCCAGCCGGCTTCCCGATAACCGACCTTCATGCCCTGGCCCAGCCGGGACCCGCGAGGTATGCCCACGTTTGGCCTACAAATTCTCCTTGAGGTCGAGCGGGTTCACCCGTTCTCCCGCGGCGGGGCCGTTGCGCCCGATTGTGAGGCTCGCAATCTCGTCCTTCTCTCTGCGAAGCGTTTCCAAAGAACTCTCAACCTCACACACATGGCGGAACATCTCCGTGGCAGCCAGTTCAGGATCGCGTGCACGGATTGCCTCGAGAATACGCTCGTGGGCATCGAGCACCTGGTCGAGAAAGCTCCGGTCCGGCTGAAGGTGGCTCTTGCTGTCCGACAGCAGACTGTTGACGAAATCCAGAATAAGCACCAACACAGGATTTCCACTTGCCCGGGCGAGTATGCGATGAAAATCAATCTCTTGCCTGCGCGTGGTCTCTCCGCGCTCCGCGGCCCGCGCACAGGACGCATGAACAGCGGCCAGGTCGCCC
>JARRRG010000219.1:0-4864 GCA_037380965.1 Deltaproteobacteria bacterium | reverse complement strand
TGTACTGAAGTGGCTCGAGGATACGGTCGGAGGGATTGACGAAGTGGAGCGACGCAATCAGGAGAAAGCCGATCTCCTGTACGGCTTCATAGACGGGAGTGATTTCTATACCGGCACCGCGGATCTCGACAGCCGATCCCGGATGAACGTGACATTTCGCCTTCCCAACGAAGACCTGGAAAAGAAATTTGTGGCCGAGGCCCTGGCTAACGGACTCGGGGGCTTGAAGGGGCATCGGTCCGTCGGTGGTTGCCGAGCGTCCATCTACAATCCCACGGGGATAGAAGCTGTACGCACTCTCGTGGATCTCATGAAGACCTTTGAGGACCGGAACGGCTGAGCGGCCGATTCAAGGCATTGCTGAACCGCGCGTCCGAGACTTCGACGGTCAGCGGGCAGTGCAATCTATTTTGGCCCATATCCGCCGGAGTCGAGACGATGGGGTCCCGCCTCGCCGGGCTCTTGTCGCGAGCGGCGTACAACCCTGTGAACAGCGGATCGTTGGATGACTGCTCGGACTCGATCTCGCAAAGTTGTGCCCGTCTGAGAGGCTCTGGACGAGGAGAAGGGGCACCGGCACATATACTGCATGAAGCTCTTGTTTTCACAGGATGATAAGGTGCGAGAAGATTCTCGGGGGTTCCGCTCGACCCCCGCCGTGTCAGCTCACCGTGCCAATCGAGCTCTGCAAGGTGATGGGGAAAATGACCTATAGGATTCTCATCGCTGACGAAGTGCGCCAGGAAGGGATAGACCTCCTTGCGCGCCGACCGGACTTCCAGGTCGACGTGAAGACCGATCTGAGTCCAGACGCACTTCTCGAGGTCGCTCAGGACTATCACGGACTCGTGGTTCGGAGCGCCACCCAGGTGACCGCGGAAGTGATTCGGGCCGCGTCTCGGCTCAAGGTCATCGCGAGAGCCGGCGCGGGACTCGACAATATCGATGTCCCTGAGGCAACACGTCGCGGTATCCTCGTGATGAACACTCCGGGAGGAAATTCCGTTGCCACCGCGGAACATACCGTGAGTCTCGTCATGGCGCTTCATCGTCACGTACCCGTGGCCGTGGCATCGCTCAAGAGCGGAAAATGGGAGAAGAAGAAGTTCCAGGGACGGGAGATGGCCGGGAGAACTCTGGGCATCATCGGACTCGGCCGGGTGGGAAGCATTGTGTGCAGGCTCGCCGAGCGCGGACTGAACATGAGAGTGCTGGGATACGACCCGGTAATCAGTCAGGAGTCGGCATCACGGATGGGCGCGCAGCTCGTCCCGCTGGACGAACTTTTCCGCCGGTCGGATGTGATCACCGTTCACGTCCCATTGAACGACCAGACGCGGAGCATTGTCGATGCTCGGGCCTTCGGGATGATGCAGCCGGGCGTCATGATCGTGAATTGCGCTCGCGGCGGTGTCATTGATGAAGAAGCCTTGCTTGAAGCCCTCGAATCGGGAAAAGTGGGAGCAGCGGCCCTTGACGTGTACAGCGTCACGCCACCCGGCATGCATCCTCTGGTCTTGCATCCTCGCGTCATCGCCACGCCTCATCTCGGTGCCTCAACGATCGAAGCCCAGATCAATGTCTCCGTCGCGGTCGCGGAGCAAATCATCGGCTACCTGGAAGAGGGGATCGTGAGCAACGCGGTGAACGTCCCGAGTGTAGGGGCTACCGAGGTCCGACGAATGCAGCCGTACATGGATCTTGCCTTCAAGTTGGGCCGATTGCTCAGTTGGCTGGCTCCAGGGGCCATCACTGAAATGGAAGTCCAATACCGGGGCGAAATAGTCACCTGGGACCTCAGACCGATAACCAATGCCGGACTGGTGGGACTGCTCTCCCGTTTCGAAGGGGAAGAGGCCAACTACGTCAATGCGGCTACAATCGCCAAGGATCGAGGTATCAGGATTTCAGAGACCACGGTGAAGACCGAAGGAGAGCGCGCCTCGTCCCTGGCTCTTCGGAGCGAATTCTCGGACGGTTCCTCCCATACGGTCAGAGGATCTCTGTTCCCGCGAAGAGGAAACGAGCCGCGAATCACGGGAATAGACAATTTCGTCACCGAGGCGCTTCCGGCCGGCCCCATGTTGATTGTTAGCAACACAGACGTTCCCGGCATGATAGCCGGGATTTCCGGGGCCCTGGCGGAGCGGGGGATCAACATAGCCCAGATGAATTTGTCCCGGGAGTCTGTGGGCGGGACCGCACTGTCGATCATCAACCTGGATGATCCCGCGGACGAGAGCACGCTCCAAAGGATTCGGGATATCGAGGGAATACTGAGCGTCAGGCAGGTCATCCTGGATTGACGGCTCGTTCCGATCAGTCACGAAAGAGCATCTGAGCTCACGCCCTTCAAGGCTGTTGCAATGGAGGGTGCGAGCGCGCGTGCTGTGGTATGTTCTGCGGTACCAGCGATTCAAATGCGGTGAGAGTCCGCCGGCGTCTCGAAACAGTACGGATTTGACTATCAGGCGACGCGAACCGGGACGCGCAAAAAGAAAGCCTCTGTCGAGGCAGCGTCGCCAAAAAACCTGAAAGGCATGGAAGTTTGAGCACTCTAGTCATAGTGGGAACCCAGTGGGGTGATGAAGGTAAAGGCAAAGTCGTTGATCTTCTAACAAGCCGCGCGAGCGTCGTAGTACGATTCCAGGGTGGCAACAATGCCGGTCACACGCTCAAGGTGGGCGAAGAGCAAATCATCGTTCATCTCATTCCGTCGGGAATACTGTATCCCCACACGGCCAACATTATCGGCAACGGATTAGTGGTGGACCCGGCTATTCTCTTGGAAGAAAAGAAAGAATTGCGGAGCCGAGGGCACTTTTCCGATGACGGACAACTCCTCATATCCGATCGAGCCCACGTGATTATGCCCTACCACAAGATCATCGATCACGGTCGCGAGGAGCTGCTGGGCACGTCCAAAATCGGTACCACCGGCAGGGGCATCGGGCCCGCCTATGAAGATAAGGCGTCACGAGTGGGGATCCGGATGGGCTGTCTCCTCAAGCCGGAAAAGTTGAGACAGAGAGTCCAGGCCGCGATCGAAGAGAAAAACGTCCTGATAGAGCACCGTTTCGGGCGTCCTCCTCTCGATGCGGAGGAAATCACTCAAGAATACATCGAGTACGGCAAACAGTTGGCGCCGCACATTACCGATGTGTCAAGTATCCTCCAGAACTGGATCAGCGAAGGAAGGCACATCCTCTTCGAAGGCGCCCAGGGCACCCTGCTCGACATTGATCATGGGACTTACCCTTTTGTGACCTCTTCAAATGTGCTTGCCGGAAATGTCTGCTGCGGGGCCGGTGTGAGTCCAAAGAAACTCGAGCATATCTGGGGAGTCGTTAAAGCATACTCAACCCGTGTGGGTGCAGGGGGATTCCCCACTGAGCTCAAGGACGAATTGGGCGATCAGATTCGGGAGACCGGCGGAGAATATGGAGCGACCACGGGCCGTCCCCGCCGTTGCGGCTGGCTCGACCTTGTCGTCGTCAATCACAGCATCAGGCTTAATGGATTAACCGGCCTGGTCTTAACGAAGTTGGACGTGCTCACAGGGATTTCTCCCCTGAAATTGACCATCGCCTATGAGATGAACGGCAAGGTGGTGGACCGAGTGCCTGCCGACATCAACGATCTGGAGAGCGTGGTCCCTCAGTACCGCGAGTTACCCGGATGGGACGAGCCGATCGGGGAATGTCGCTCCTTTGACGAGCTTCCCAAAAACGCCAGGCATTATGTGACGACCATCGAGCACTTGACCGGAATTCCGGCAACCCTGATTTCAGTGGGCCCTGCCCGGGAACAGAGCATAGTGCGTCGCTCGCCGTTCTGACAATTCCTCGGATCGGTTAACAGGAAGTCGATACTCTCGCAGCTCGGTTTGACCGGGCGTGGGTAAAGGATCGCGCAAAAGCGGAGCCGATTCCTCCCTTATGGCGGGACATCGATTCCCGAGGAGGTGACTCCTGGATTACGAGTCTGTCATGAATTTGCACGGAAGCCATTGTCGGTGAAGCCGCGAGGTTAGAGAAGCGGCTTGGCCCGGATCTGCCGAACCTTCACATCAAGGAAACGGTTTGACGGATGCGCTTCAATCACTGCCACGGTGTCCGCGCCTCTGCCCGTTCCTGCCACGGCTATTACGTCGGTTCCCTCGGGGATCAGACCTGCATCGCAAGCTTCCATGACGATCTCGACCGTGACCTTTATGCCCTGACCGAACAGACGCAGCGTTTCCGCGACGATGTACGCGGGATAGATCCCCTGATGTTTGCTCATCAAAGATTTCTCGATGCTCCGGGTTAAGATCGTACCTGTGAAAACCTTGACGCCCAGGGCTTCCATCTCTCGTCTCGCCTCTTGGGGGCAATTGTCCACCCCGGGTTTGTTGAACCCGACATTATGGGTTACTGCGACCAGGTTAACGTCCTTTCCCTGGAGCGCTTTCCCAAATCGGAGCCCGGTCTCTCCGCGGGTTGTCGCCACAACCACATGAGAAAAACCCTCGTCGACAAGCCCCGTCACGATTTCAACGCACCTTGGAGTGTTGTCGGCTCCAGGCTTTTCGAAGAACTCGACCTGTCTGATCATCTATTCCTCCCCGACTCGCACATAAAGAAGCCCCGCAGGACGGGCACAGCTCATCGTCCCTCACAGAGCGCCCTATCCTTAGTGAACTGACGGATAAGAGAACCTTATTTTGCGGTGGGCAGTGCTGCGAATGTCAAGAAAGACGGCTGAGAAGAGTTGCTGTCCCCTGGAGTCGCTCATTCCCCCGAGTCGGCCTTATAGGCACAGAGGTCGCCGCACATCGTGCAGGTCTCGTGGTCTTCTTGACATGTGCGCGCGCGAATCTCAC
>JARRRG010000218.1:0-4865 GCA_037380965.1 Deltaproteobacteria bacterium | reverse complement strand
CCATGGGCCGACGGAGATCTTTGTGCTTGGCCGGTAACCGGAGAGCAACCGTGAAAAAAGGTAACAAAATGGAAACATCCGAGGGTGAAAAGAAAAAAGGCTAGGGTGCCACCTGACCTATCTACTTGAAGTTACTGGTCGGGACGACTGGATTTGAACCAGCGACCCCTGCATCCCGAATGCAGTGCTCTACCAGGCTGAGCCACGTCCCGACACAGACGAATATTACTCCCGTGAGGACTTTCTGTCCATCACTTTCTCCAGTCCTCGACAGCGGCATTCCGAAGCGTCAACGATTCTGACGGTGGCGGGAACGCCGCCTGTGAACTTTCCTGGAGGGACGATTCGGGTTAGCGTTTATTAAGGCCTTTGGATCTCAGCAATTGCAATCTCTTTTTCACCGCTTCCTTATTGCGATCCTTGAGAATCTCCGCTATCTCGCGGTTACTCATGGGAAGGGTGAGCACAACAAGATCTTCTCTGAGAGTCCACGCCTTGGGAGAGGTATTCCTTTTGAGATTCATGAGGAGCTTGAGCTCCTTCACATTGAATTGCTGCAGGAGCGCGTGACTCTCTTTGATCCGGTCCACTCGACTCTTCGAGCCAGTATCCTGAAGCCTTTTGAGCACTTCGGCGGCATCAGGTCCCGCTGAGCTCTCCGACTCAGCGGCAGCTTTGGGTAACGGTTCCTTGCTGACCCGTGATGTCTGCGCACCTCGGCGGGCCTTGGCCGCCTTTAATTTACTCTTTCTGCCTTTTCGCACCGTATCCGCCACTATCGACCCGCCTCACGTTTGCTTTCCGGTGATGCGTTTGTAATGATGGGTCCTTAAAGAACGCGGGTTGACCTCCACATTTCACCCTGGCAAACTATTCAGTAGGATTTTGTCACCACCAGCGCGGGCCTAGAAACCGAAACGAGAGTGAGTGACCGCGTGCCCTTGGGGCCCCCTGATAGGCTATCGTGGTCGGTGACTTCCGGTAACTGTGCCTCATTCTCCTGCTCTTGCCCCTGCCTGTGAACGCGGACATACTCACGCTGGCCGGAGCACCGGACCCGAGACGAGGTCGAACGGGCGCCGGCGTCTCCACGATTGAAGGAGCTCGATCCGTCCTTTGGACACCCACGTGCGAGGGCCTTTGGCTGACACGCGGTTCCGCTTGGGGAACAGACCACTGGTCCTGGTGAGGCTGATATGCCTGGGTTCCATAGCTGCCGTATGCGCCGTAACCGGCTGCAGCCCCTGAAAAGTAACTCGGTCCTTCCCTCCAGAAGGAAAGGTCACATCACCCCGCACCCGCGGGATAAGGCAGAGCCACACCCAGCAAAAGAACAAAGAGCCCTATTTCCCATACCCTTACGCAAATCATATCACCCCCGAAAGTGTTGATTTATTGGAAGCACAAGACTCCCCTGCGATTCCTCATCATGGAATTTGTCATTCTTTACATACATCTGTCAAGTCTAAGTTGGCTCGATCCTCGAAGGGGCAACCAACCAGGCGGTTTACTCCACCATTTTCCGACCATCGTCCGGGATGTTCCCGGGACCGGCTACGGTCTCCACCATGCCTGGGTCCCACCAGGGTGTTTTGCCTGTACTTCCGACCTTCCAACAGCCTCGTCAACTTACCTGACCCACCTATTCGCCGCCAGCCAGCCTGATTCTGAAGAACTTGCGCTTGCCGACCCGCAGTGTTTGCTCAATCGGACCAATGGATATCTCTTGCATCGGGTCTGTGATCCGCGACTCAGCGAGCCTCACTCCGCCCTGCGTCACGAGTCTCCGGGCTTCGGCCTTGGATGTGCCCGAGCAGGACGCGACCAGCTCGTACGCGGGAATTGTGGCCTCCTCGAACAACATCAGCGGGATTTCGTCGGGGATCTCCTTTCGCTGCACCACTCTTTGGAAATGCTCTTCGCCCTGTGCGGCAGCCTCAGCACCCTGGTATTCGGTGACGATGCTTCGGGCGAGGGCCTTTTTTATTTCCATGGGATGGAGTGGATCACCCGGCTGCTGGTGTTTTTCCACTTCGTTCAACGCACGCGCGTAGCGCTTTACCAGCGCTTCATCCACATCGGTCAGGAGCGTGAAGTACTTTTCAATCAGGTCGTCTCTGATAGACATCACCTTGCCGAACATGTCCTCGGGTGTATCATCTACCGCCACATAATTCCGTTCAGTTTTGCTCATCTTTTTTGAGCCATCGAGCCCTTCAATGAGGGGCGTCATGATGACAATCTGGGCCTGCTGGCCGTGCTGGATCTGCATGTCCCTGCCGGCAAGGAGGTTGAATTTCTGGTCAGTGCCTCCGAGTTCCACGTCACAGTGAAGCGCTACCGAGTCGTATCCCTGCATGAGTGGATAGAGGAACTCGGTGATGGAGATAGGACTGCCTTCCCGATAGCGTTTCTCAAAATCATTTCGTTCGAGCATGCGTGCGACCGTGGACCGGTAAGCCAAGTCGAGACAGTCTTCAAACGACTGCGTATCGAACCATTCCCCATTATTGCGAACCTCGGTCTTTTCCGCGTCAAGGATTCTGAAGACCTGCCTCTTGAAATTCCTGGCGTGTTCCCACACCTGCTCCTTTGTGAGCCGCACGCGACCTTCGCTGCGCTCCGCGGGATCGCCAACTCGGGCGGTGAAATCTCCCACGAGAAAGATGGCGGTGTGGCCCAGGTCCTGGAAGTGCTTCAGTTTTCGTATGGTCACCATATGTCCCAGGTGTATATCCGAAGCGGTGGGATCGACTCCCAGCTTTATGCGCAAGGGTTTTCCACTTTTCAGGCTCTTGGTGATTCGTTCACGCATCTCGGCTTCGTGTATGATCTCTTCTACACCCCGCATGATATGTTTCATTTGGGTTTCAACGTCCGGGAAGGTCATCCTTGACACCTTTTCTCTCTCGTTATGCCGCCCGATTGGCGATTCCGCCGGGCCTCCCATGAATAGCCCACAATTTGCCGCCAAAGTCAAGATGGAGGCAATGGGCCTCTCCTTCTGAAATCGGAGACGTGCATGCCGACCCCCGCGGTCGCACGGCCGTTCCGGAGTGACCGTTGGGGTCTGCCATCCTCCATCCCGCTTTCATCTCGAGATGGCCTGTTGTCACATAGTGAACGAACAGAATGGCAGGTCCTGAATAATGAATATCGGGGACCCTGAAGACTCAACGGAATCAGCGCCGGCAGTCTCAAACTGCTTCCAGATCGAGAAAAAATTCCCGATTTCCCTTCGGGCCCCGTACCGGGCTTTCCAGTTCTCCGAGCACCCGAAAGCCTGCCTGCTCGGCAAAGCTCTTTATCGCGTCCACGGCATGCCGCCTCTTTTCAGGATCTCGGACCACCCCACCCTTTCCCACGTCGTGCCGGCCGACCTCGAATTGCGGTTTCACCAGCGGGATGAGCCATCCGGCGCGGGGAAGGAACGACCGCACCCCGGGCAGCACGAGCTTCAGGGAAATGAACGAGAGATCCAGGACCGCCGCGTCCACCGGATGGGGAAGGTTGTCCGGATCAAGATAACGTATGTTTGTCCGCTCGAGCACGGTTACCCGCGGATCGTTTCGCAACCTCCAATCGAGCTGACCGTAACCGACGTCCACCGCCACAATCCGGGCGGCCCCCATTTCCAGAAGACAGTCGGTAAACCCTCCGGTGGATGCCCCCCCGTCAAGCATGCTGAGTCCCGAGGGATTTCTGGCAAACGCATCGAGCGCCGCGCGCAGCTTGAGCCCACCCCGGCTGACATAGGGGATCCCCTGCTTCACGAGCACGCTGGCATCAGGTGCAAACTCGCGTCCGGGTTTTTCAACCCTTCGGCCTTCCACCAGTACCTTCCCTGACATGATGAGGGCCTGTGCTTTGGCCCGTGAAGATGCCAGACCTCTCTTGACGAGCAGCATGTCAAGGCGCTCTTTTTTCATCGCTTGGGTCTGAGCTCGTTTCACATCATGCCCCCACGCCGCGCGGGCTCAACATGACGTGTTGTGATTGACGTCCGGTGTCGGCCGTGACATACGCCCTCTCAGGCGAAGCTTTCACGAACCGGGTCGGATCGTGAAATCGAGGGCATCGACTATGCTGAAGCCATAATAGAGGTACACGGAGCCACTGCCGACAAATTCTTCGGGATTATGAATGGTGAACCGGTAGGAATACTGGCCCCGCCTGTTGGCCAAATTGACCGTCTGCTCATACGGCCGGGCCTGAGGAAGCTTAATGACGAACTTGAGAGGAATTCCGGATCTGGAACCATAGTAGGAAAACCGAACCATCAGGATGAGACGACCGTCATAGTGACTCGCATCGAATGTCCGAATATTGCCGAGAAATTTCCAGTCACCGTCCTTCTTGATTGCCGGTCCCAATTGGAGATCGTAAATGGACAAGCGGCCCGGCATCTCCCAGGACAATCCTTCGCCGGTCTTCTTTGCCGGGCCTTCCGTTGCGAACAGGACGGGAACCAAAATCATGAATGCCATGGTCGCGAATCCAAATCCCCGTGTGACTCGCATCACTTTTTCGACAAATCCGGAATGACTCATCAGGCGCCCCACCATTTCGGTCGGATAGGATCAGGAGTGACTCGCGGAGCTCGAGGATCCCGGTAGGTCCGCCAGTCGGAAGAATCGACCTCGACTGTTTCTTTGGGGCGCTCCGGGCCTTCTCCTCCGGGAACCATGAGCAGGTCGTCGTCGGCATGCCCTGTAAGAAAATCGATGAGTCGGCCATCATCATCATTTTCGGTTGATGAAACATCCGTTCGGTCAGTCTGCTTCTTCATTCTGGATCCCATGAAGCTGAACAGCCAGGAAAAGAAGATTATGAGTATGAGTGGAACAAGGCTGTAGAGAACCTTT
>JARRRG010000217.1:0-5485 GCA_037380965.1 Deltaproteobacteria bacterium | reverse complement strand
ACCCGTTGAGCTGTCCGGTGCATGGACATTGCCCGGCGATTGTATCCGAGCCCCTGCCATGCAGCCAGCACGTCGCGGAGCTGCGCCCGGGCCAGCGCGGCAAAATCGGTGAACCTCGCGATGAAGTGCCCGTACGTTTCGAGGACGCGCTGAACCTGGGTTTGTTGAAGCATAAATTCCGACACAAGGATCTTGTACGGATCATTCGTTAAGCGCCAGGGGAGCTCGCGCTCGTTTTCCTGAAAATAAGAGTAAATGGTCCGTTGAAACTCATGCACCGATCTTCGCGGGATGGGCCCCGTGCTCGGCGTGCGGTCGGCATTCTTCAAACTCTCTCACCCCTTTGATGGCGCGGACGAGCCTACCCGGCTCGTTCTCCTCACCGCTGTGCAGCTTCCGGCCGGAATGATTGATGCGTTCACCATTGACGAGGGAGACTCGCGACCACTTCCATCGAAACGGCGCTGAAGGTCTCCTGCCGGAAACGCACGAGGAGTACAACCACGTTTGTTGCACCTTGTCAAACCCGGGGGCATTCGATCGTCTTTCTCGGGAACAAGGATCGCACGGTTCACCAAGAGGGACGGCGAGGAAGCTCGGGGAGCAGCGTAGGGCACAAGACTCGATCCTTCTGAAGTGACAGAAAGTTTCTCAATGCAGACCAACTCTCGTCGAGCGCCGGTACCCGGAGACCGTACAGGTCGGGCAAACCGTTCCACTGCCATGCTCTCCGGCCGGCTCGACAACCACGTCAAACGGAAAAATAACTTGTCACTAACCAGGCAATAACAAATGACCTTTAAAGCCTTTGGGCAGGCGATCGCAAAGCACCTATTAACGGCGTCCACGAGGTACCTGATGAAAATCGACCTTCACATTCACACCAAGTTCAGCAAGCACCCGAACGAATGGATACTGCGAAAGCTGGGCGCGCAAGAATCGTACACCGATCCTGTCGAGGCATACCGGATAGCCAAAAACCGCGGCATGGACGCGGTAACTCTCACCGATCACAACTCCATAGAGGGATGTCTGGCAATAGCCCATCTCGAAGACACCTTCATCAGTTGCGAGTACACGACGTACTTTCCCGACGGCTGTAAAATACATGTGCTCTGCTATGACATTACGCCGCAACAGCACTTCCGCATTCAGGAGATTCGATCCGATATATTCACCTTCGTTGAGTATCTGAACCGCGAGCAGATCGTGCATTCGCTGGCTCACGCCTTCTTCAGCCCAAACTCGAGGTTGACGCCGGAGCACGTGGGGCAATTGTTGGAGCTTTTCGATACGTGGGAGATCAGCGGCGCGAAGGACACATGGGCGAACGAGTCTTTAAAATCACTTCTTGCCGCCGCGCGACCGGATCACAAATTAACCGCAGGCTCGGATGACCATTCGTCTCTTACGATCGCGAATATATGGACGGAAGTCCCGGGAGCGGCCGGCATTCGCGAATTCATGGAGGGCATACAATCCGGCAAATCGAAAGTGGAAGGGCAATATTCCACACCGCAGACGCTTGCCTGGAATATCTTTTCCGTCGGCTGGCAATGGCTCAAATATACCAAGATGATTAACGGGTTTTCCGGGATCATTGACCGGTACCTGCTCCCACCGGAGAGACGCCATAGCGAATCCCTGGCCCGGAAATTATGGCTGAATACGAAAGCCATCAGTCCGCGGAACTGGGGCCGTGCCCTGGCTTTCACTTTTATCGGCAGGCAATTCGCGCACGAGGACACCACAGCGCTCAAAGAGCTGCCGCTGAGCGACCGATGGTTCCGGATCCTGGAAAACATCACCGGCAGGTATGTGGGCAAATTCGGCAATACCATAATGGATAGAGTGGCTCGAAAGGACTTCCACGGTGTCTTTTCGAACATCGGGCTGCCGGTGGCCCTTTATCTCGTACTCGCGCCGTTCTTCGTGGCCTTCGGCAATTTCGCGGTGCAACGCAAGCTCGCGCGAGATACCTTGAACCGTTACGAGCCGCGACAGCCGCAAAAGATCAAGGTGGCGAAATTCACCGATACCTTCGGGACTGTTGACGGTGTCTCAAAGACGCTGGACGAGCAGCTCCGCGAGGCGGTTCGAACAGGCCGGGAGTACACGATCATTTCGTGCGTGGGAACGAACAATCGCGCGGGCCTCAAGGTGTTCGAGCCGGTCGGCATGATCGATGCCCCCCACTTTGAACAGCAGAAATTGTGTTGGCCCCCGGTGCTGAAGATGCTGGAGTACTGCTACAAAGAGCAGTTCACTCACATTCAGTCAGCGACGCCGGGTCCGGTGGGCATGGCCGGCATGATCGTTGCCAAGACGCTCGGTCTGCCGTTTCAGGCGGTGTATCACACGCAGATTCCCGAATTCGTCGCCAAAGCGACCGACGATCCATTCCTCGAGGGTTTGGCGTGGAAGTATTGCTTATGGTTTTACGACACTGCGGACACGATATTCTCACCTTCGGAACATACGCAAAATGACCTGATCGAACACGGTATCAAACCCGAGAAAATCAAGACATACCCGCGAGGTGTCGACACCTGCTTCTTCAATCCCAACCGGCGAACCACGTACTGGGAACAGAAATGGGGTATCGAGCCCGGAACCGTAAAGGCGCTGTACGTGGGGCGCGTATCCTGGGAGAAGAACCTTCCCCTGTTGGCACGGGCCTTCAAACGGGCGGTTGACAGGATCCGAGAATCTGCGCACCTCAACGGGCACTCGAAGATGAGCTTGCTCGTGGTGGGAGATGGCGGTTATTGGCAGCAAATGAAACAGGACTGCCTCGGATATCCGGTAATTCTGACCGGATCGCTCGAAGGGGAGGAATTAGCCCGGGCATTTGCCTCAGCGGACTTCTTCGTGTTTCCCAGCACCACTGACACATACGGGAGAGTCGTGATGGAATCGATGGCCTCCGGCATTCCCTGCATTGTTACCAATGTCGGCGGTCCCATGGAGAATGTCATCCACGAGATGAACGGCATGGTTGTCCCGGGTGACGATGAAACCGCACTGGTGGATGTCCTCCTGAAGATGGCCTTCAAGGCCGACCGGAGGGCAATGGCTCAATGTGCTCGAGAATCCGTGGAGACGAAATCGTTTGCGAAGACCTTTGATCGATACTGGGCCCTGTACGGAGAATGAGCGTCATTGAAGGGTTTGCCGGGCCCGCGAGACATCGTGCCCGGACTTTTTCATCACGCAGCGGCAACAGCCGAATATCAGCTCGCTGAGGTTCCCGGAAATCACACCATGAAGAACAGCTCACCTGTTCATACGCGAATGATCCTCATCCATACTCCGGAAATCCTCAGTTCAGACTATTCCGTTCAATCCGGTGAGATGACATGAGCGATCCGGAGCATTCCGGACGTTACTACCTCGATTCAGGGAGTGGAGCGGCCAAATGGAGCAATTCAGTCTTAATGTCGAGACCCTCAAGGAGATCCTGGAACACGCGCGACCCTTCGGTCACCACGAGAAGCCCCGCAACCTCAACCTCGGTTTCGGATTCATGTACTACAGCGTTGCACGAGCACTGCAACCAAAACATACGCTGGTTATCGGTTCGGGGTACGGCTTCAGCGTAGTCTGTCTCGCGCTCGGAATGAAGGACAACGGTAAGGGCAAGCTCACCTTTGTCGATCCGTCGTACTCGCTGATCAAAGACGGTCCGCTCAAAACGATCGGCGGCCGGAACAGTTGGAACGATCCGCAATCGGTGAATCGCCGGTTCGAACGGTTCGGTGTCCAGACCGTGGTTACCCATTACAAGATGAGGAGCGATGAGCTGTTCCCGAAGTTTGAAAAGCTACAGCTCCCCCAGATAGATGTCGCGTTCGTTGATGGGAGCCATTCGTACCGGGACGTGATGTACGACTTCACCGAGGTTGTGGCCCGGTCCCGGAAGAACACCTATATCTTTCTCCATGACAGTAACATCTACGTTCGAGAGGCCTTGCGCCAGGCCGGGGTGAACAGGTGGTTGAAGCGGGTGAGACGAGAACGCAAAGCCTTTGAGGTGATCAACTTTCCCTTTTCCTCGGGAGTTGCCATGATTCGAGTAGTGGAGCCCAAAGTATGGAAGCAACCGTGTTGGCCGCAATCGTTGTCGGCTGTGCCCTGATCGGCGGAGGGGCATTCCTCTTCTGGCGCTACATATGGTTTTTCCGGAACCCGGATCGGATCGTTCCGCAGGGGGACAACCTTATAAGTCCCGCGGACGGAACCGTCGTGTACGTCAAAACCATCGATCCTCACGATCGCGTCATTGTCATCAAGCAGGGAGTTTCCGCCAGCGTGACGGATATCGTGCGCGAAGACCTCGCTTCAACCAAGCTGCTCATCGGAATATTCATGAGTCCCTTTAGTGTCCATTTCAACCGGTCGCCGCTCCCCGGAAGAATCGAATCGGTCAGCAATTATCCTCCGAAAAAAGCCAATCTCCACATGCATCCCATGCACCTGAGAACCGTGCTCAGCCTCGAGCCCTATTACCAAGGCAGCCGCCACATACTCGAGAACGAAAGGACCGTGACCCGCATATCGGGGCAATTCAAGGGCGCGGACCTCTCCTGCTATGTGGTCCAGATTGCGGGGGGACGGGTGAATGGTATCGACAGCTACATACCCGTTGGTGACAAAGTGGACAAGGGACAGATATTCGGCATGATCCGCATCGGCTCCCTTCAGAGAAGCAGCGTGCCGACGGGTGCGGCTTGGGTCCTTTCCCCGGTATTCCTCTGCGCACGTCGGTCCACGCGTTCCTCCGCTCCCGGGGGGTCAGGAGATCTCCCCGATGCGTTTGCCATCCCTTCCCCCTTGCGGGAAATCGGGAGACCCGCTCACTCGATTGCTTCCACCTTGAAGAGCACCGGTCGGAACCAGTCAGAGCAGCCGGTAATGATGGTCGCCGGCTGCTTCATCCCGGGAAAGCTGCCTCCTCCCATCACCGTCAGAATGTCCTTGCGAATGTCAGCCCAGGCCCAGGCACAGAAACCTTCCGGAGCCTCCCACGGCTGCTGGGCAATGAACTCCTGGCCCTCCGAGAGATATTCGCACTGGCCCGGATGGTCCCCGGGGCTCTCGAGGTACTCATTGACCAAATCCTGGTTGAGCGTCCTTTTGAGCACCGTGATTTTGCACTTCCGCATCTCCGATGACATCACACACACTCCTTTCGACGATCCTCGCTTCAAGAGCGCGGGACTCGTGGCCACACTTCATTCATCCGGAAACAACCGACCGTTGTGAAAGGAACCGGCTGCCCGGCCGTCTATGACAATGCCTTAACGTGTCGCCCCCCTTACGGTTGAAATGTGAGGCAACACGTGGTGTGCGTACCCGGCGAACGCGCTACGAGTCTACTCAAAAAACGTCTTCAGGTCATCCCGATTCTTGACCCCGGGCACGGCGGGCATCAGCTCGAGCCGGCCTTTGGGGGCGGCCATGAAAGAACCGTGCCCGATTCGAA
>JARRRG010000216.1:0-5841 GCA_037380965.1 Deltaproteobacteria bacterium | reverse complement strand
ATTGCGGGCATGAATTGTGCTCTCTCCATTGCAGACCAGGGGCACACGGTGCACCTGGTGGAAAAGAATTCGGAGCTTGGGGGAACAGCACGAAAGGTTCATTCGACACTGGATGGACTGGATGTTCAGGAGTATCTCAGCGATCTCATAAGAAAGGTGTACCAACACCAATTGATACAGGTCTATCATGACGCGACGATCACGAATGCCACCGGTTATGTCGGGAATTTCGTCACCTCGGTGAAGTCCGATAGAGGATTAAGCGAGATAAAACACGGTGCAGCGGTAATCGCTATAGGTGCCGATGTCTATACGCCCGTCGAGTATCTCTATGGAGAAGACGACAGGGTAATGACCCACCTCGAGTTGGAGGAAGGGATCAGCACGGGAGACGAAAAGGTAACCAACGCCAAAAGCGTCGTCATGATCCAATGCGTGGGATGCAGAAATGAAGACAGAAACTACTGCAGCCGGCTCTGTTGCTGTGAGTCTGTGAAGAACGCATTGAGATTGAAAGAGAAAAATCCCGAGACGGACATCTATATCCTCTTCCGGGATATGAGAACCTACGGGTTCAACGAGGATTATTACCGTGAGGCTTCGGAGAAGGACATCAAGTTCATCCGGTACGAGCCGGATGATAAACCTGAGGTGGAGCCGGGTGAGGCGGAAGACGGCCGGCCCGTTCTCAAGGTTACCGCGACCGATTTTGTGCTGGGGAAGAAGCTTGAGCTGGATGCCGATATCATCGCTTTGGCGGCCGCGATCATTCCCTCCGAGGCAACCAAGGAAATTGCGGGGTTATTCAAGGTGACATTGAACCCGGACGGCTTCTTCAAAGAAGCCCACGTCAAATTACGCCCCGTTGAGTTCGCCACGGACGGCGTTTATCTCTGCGGACTGGCTCATTATCCGAAGTTTATACAGGAAACGATCAACCAGGCGTACGGGGCTGCAGGCCGGGTTTTAACACTTCTGTCACGTGATGTCGTCGTAGCCTCCGGCTCCGTTGCCGAGGTGGATGAGGAGAAGTGTGTTTCCTGTGGCGCATGCACAACGGTCTGCAACTATGGCGCGATAGAGTTTTATGAAACGCCGGCAGGCAGAAAGGCCAGGGTTAACCCGGTCCTCTGTAAAGGAGACGGTCTCTGCACCACAAAGTGTGCAACCAATGCCATACAACTGAAGCACTTCACTGATGACGAGATCATGAGCGAAATTGATGCGGCGTTTCCCGAGGAAGAGGTCACGCAGCCAATGGATATGGATATGGCTGTTGGAGATGTGTAGAACCATAGGAGCGATGAAAGACGGGATTACCGACCAGGAGGTGAGAACCTATGAGCGCAGCAGGACTTAAATTCAAGCCCAAGATCTTAGGGTTCGTATGCCATTGGTGAGGATACGGTGCAGCCGACTTAGCTGGAGTTTCCAGAAGTCAATATACAACTGAAATGAGACTCATCCGCGTCATGTGTACGGGTCGGGTCGATCTGGCGCATGTATTCAGGGCCTTCTCAAAGAGAGTGGATGGGGTGTTCATTGGTTCGTGTCACTTAAATGAATGCAACTATATTACGCATGGAAATTACCATGCCTTAACCATGGTGAGCCTGGCCAAGAAACTGCTCGAACACGTAGGGCTGAACCCGGAGAGATTGAAGATCGAATTTATGTCCGCCAGTGAGGCCAACATTTTTGTAGACGGTGTCAATGGTTTCGTCAGCAAGGTGAAGGAGCTCGGACCCCTCGGCCAAGGGGAAGGCATGGACGAAAAGGAATTGAAGTTCAAGCTCGAAGCGATCACCCGGCTTATCCCCTACATCAGGCTGGTGGAAAGGGAGCGGCTGAGACTGCCTACCATGCCGGAAGAGGAATACCGTAAATTCTTTGCCAGTGACGAGCTGAACCGGCTGTTCGAGGAGACGGTTGCGAACAAATTGGCAATATCGCAGATCGTGTCGCTTCTCGAGGAAGGGCCGCTTCCCACCGCGGAAATGGCCGAGAGGTTGGGCCTGACGCCGTCCGAGGTATCCCGGCACCTCATTACGTCATCGCGGCAGGGACTGGTCCGGTACGATGAAGGCCGGAAGTGCTTTGCCCTGGCCTGAAGTGAATAAGCAGGCCGCGGATCGGGAGAAAGAAGAGGATAAGGACAGAGGCTATGGAGAAAGACAGAGTGGATCAAATTATTGACAAGCATCACGGCGAGCCCAGTTCCCTGATTCAGATACTACTGGAGATTCAAGCCGAAAATCATTGGCTGCCCAAGGAAGTGCTGGAGCAGGTGAGCGAAAGATTGCAGGTTCCCATGACCGTGATACAGCATATCGCTACCTTCTACAAAGCCTTTAGTCTGGTTCCCAAGGGACGCCATGAAATCCACGTGTGCATGGGAACGGCCTGCCATGTTCGGGGTGCATCGCGTGTGCTGGACACGGTGGAAGACCTGACGGGGATCCGTCCGGGTGAAACCGACCTGGATCTGAAGTTCAGCCTGGAAACGGTCAACTGCCTCGGCTGCTGCGCGTTGGGGCCGGTGGTGGAGATCGATGGGAAGACCCACGGAAAGATGGCGCCGGCACAGACCGCAGACGTATTGGAAACCTACGAGTAAGGAAGGACGATGTCGCGGATACATTCACCCGCTGAATTGGAAGCATTCAGAACAGACCTCGTCTCGAAACGAGACCCCGATAAAACGTGCATTACGCTCTGCTCCGGATCTGCCTGCCACGCTTCGGGCAGCCGGGAAGTGGCTGCCAGTATCCAGGAGGAAATCGAAAAACAGGGGTTAAGCGCGGAGGTGGAATTCAAGAGGACCGGTTGCCACGGCTTTTGTGAGCGGGGTCCCATTGTCGTTATTCACCCTGAGCACATATGCTATTTTCAGATAACGCCTGAGGATGTCCCTGAAATTCTCTCCGAGACGATCAAGGGGAAGAAGATCATCGAGCGTCTGCTCTACACCGACCCTGCCACCAAGGAAAAGATCATTTACGAATCCGAAATCCCCTTCTACAAGAATCAGGGGCGGCTGGTTTTCGGCTCCAACGCGGACATTGATGCCAAGAGCATCGACGACTATCTCGCGATTGGCGGTTATTCCGCGCTCGCCAAGGTTCTTTCCGGGATGACCCCCGAGGAGGTGATAGAGGAAGTCAAGAAGGCGAACCTGCGAGGCCGGGGAGGTGGGGGCTTTCCCGCGGGGATCAAGTGGGAAGGATCCCGCAATGCGCCCAGTGACGTAAAGTACGTGATCGTCAATGCAGACGAGGGGGACCCTGGAGCGTACATGGACCGGAGCCTTCTCGAGGGGAATCCCCACTCGGTCCTCGAGGGGTTGATCATCGGCGCATATGCCATCGGCTCGCACGAGGGCTACATCTACGTGCGACAGGAGTACCCCCTCGCGGTCGAAAATGTGAACATCGCCATTCAGCAGGCCGAGGAGTACGGCCTGCTCGGGGAAAACATCCTCGACTCCGGATTTGATTTCGTCGTTACCGTGCACCGGGGGGCCGGCGCGTTCGTCTGCGGTGAATCCACCGCTCTGATGACGGCTCTGGAAGGACGGGCAGGAGAGCCCAGACCCAAGTACATCCGCTCGAACGTCGTGGGTCTCTGGGGCAGGCCGAGCGTCTTGAACAATGTCGAGACATGGGCCAATGTGCCGCTCATCATCAACAAGGGAGCCGACTGGTTTACCCAGTTTGGAACCGACGGCAGCAAGGGCACCAAGATCTTCTCCCTGGTCGGGAAAATCGCCAACACGGGCCTGGTGGAAGTACCTATGGGCACGCCCCTGAGAGATATCATCTACAAGATCGGCGGCGGAATCCCCGGAGGCAAGAAGTTCAAAGCTGTGCAGACCGGAGGGCCGTCAGGCGGCTGTCTCCCCGAGGAGCTGTTGGATTTGCCGGTTGGATTTGACGAGCTCACCAAGGCCGGGTCAATGATGGGGTCTGGTGGGATGATCATCATGGACGAAGATACGTGTATGGTAGATGTTGCGCGGTACTTCCTCGAGTTCCTCACCGATGAATCGTGCGGCAAATGTGTGCCCTGCCGTGAAGGCATGAGACAAATGCTCAAGATTCTCACCAATATCACCCAGGGAAAGGGGAAAGAAGGCGATATCGAGCTCCTGCAGCAACTGTCCGAGACAGCCATCGAAGCGTCCCTTTGTGCGTTGGGCAAGAGTTCCCCTAACCCCTTCTTGAGCACGCTGAAATACTTTCGAGACGAGTATGAGGCCCACATCAATGAGAAGCGATGCCCGGCCCTCTCCTGCAAGGAGCTCATCTCGTACTATATAGACCCCGAGAAATGCCGGGCGTGCACGATTTGTGCTCGGAAATGTCCTTCCGACGCGATCGAAGGCGGCAAGAGCCTCATTCATATCATTGACCAGGAGAAATGCACCAAGTGCGGGACCTGCTTTGAGGTCTGCCCTTCCCGCTATCTGGCGGTGACGAAGATCTCCGGCGAGCCCGTTCCGCCTCCTATCCCTGAAGAAGCCAGGACCGTAGCGAGAAAGAAAAAAGAAGCATGAGTGACATCCTGTTACAGATCGACGGAAAAGACGTGAAGGCCGACGAGGGGATGACCATCCTGGAGGCAGCCCAGCGTGCAGGCATTACGATCCCCACCCTGTGTCACCACGAGAAGCTGGAACCGTACGGCGCCTGCCGACTCTGTATCGTGGAAGTGGAGAGTCGGGGCCGGACGAAAATCGTGGTTTCCTGCGTGTACCCCGTGGAGAACGATATTGTCGTGAGAACGAGATCCATTGTCGTGAGAACGAGATCCGAGAAGATAGATCGAATCCGCAAAATGATCCTGGAGCTTCAGCTCGCCCATGCTCCTGATTCATTCGTACTGCAGGATCTGGCAAAGGAGTATGGAGCCGACAAAAACCGCTTTGAAAAAGAGCCCTCCTTCTGCATTCACTGCGGTCTCTGTGTGAGATATTGCGCTGAGGTCAAGAAGAAGTACGCGGTCGGATTCGTTGACCGGGGAATACGCAAAGAGATCAGTTTCATCCCGGAGATAGCCTCGAAGGAATGCTGGAACTGCAAGGAATGTTTTCCCCTTTGCCCCACCGAGGCACTCCAGGCAGCGTACGTGCTAACCCAGGCGCTCACCGCCGCCTCACCCTCCTCCAAACACGCGGCAGAGAAATAGGCCGCGGTTCACACCCTTCCGGGTCGGCATAACGCTCTTTCCCCTCCCGGAAGGACCTCCATCAAGGTCCGCGCGGGAACCTTTTCCCCAACCCACCCTAACCACCCGTAACCCAATACCGCAGAGGCCCCGCACCGCAAATCGGGTACTTTTTCATCTCGGTTCCCGGACGGATCTCCTGGAAGGGAGCCCGGTATAAATACGGCTCTATCACGTAATGAAGGGGTACGACAGGTTATTGACTTTACGTATTTGAAATTCTCTCACGAGGTAGACCGAGGTCTTTTGACGACCAGGAGGACACGATTGCGAAGACAGGGATTTGTTTCCAGTCTGAGAACCCTTATTCCCGCTGGTGCATCCAAATGGTGGATGATGTAGGTGCCAAATTGGACAAAAATTTAGGCTGAGGGAGATTTGGAGCAAGCAATGAGTATGGAAGGAAAGAGAGAAAGTGGTGTTGATGGGTGTAACACGAAGAAATGATGGAAGAACATGCGGATAGGCCACCGACCGACGCGGGCGGTGCTGAGGACGGTAATGCATAAGCGGTGGTCAGAGAAGAGGCCAAGTGGGGTTGAGACGACTGAATGTCCCACCCAAAGGGAGGCGTTATCAACTCTTGTTGGATGGTCTGAACTGCAGTGAGGCAAA
>JARRRG010000215.1:8218-9891 GCA_037380965.1 Deltaproteobacteria bacterium | reverse complement strand
CCGGCGCGGAAAATTCCCAGATCACGATCCCATTCTTATTCACGAATTGCCGTGGCTTGATCCATTCGCGTATACGCTCTAATAAGGCCCGTGAGAGCAGTTTGTATCCGTATGGAGAGAAGTGCTTGTCTATAGGCCGGTAGATCTTTTCCATTCCCACGTCACGGACACCTCTCATTATCGCGGGTGTGGTGTCAAACGCTTGAATACCCGCTCGCTCGAGCTGTTGCTTCAGGGCCGAAAAATTCGGATCCGAGCTCGTGCCTTGCCGGAGCAACTCTTTTGCCGTTTCTCTCATCGGGTGCCAGAAGACATAGAATTGAAAACCGTGCTTGAGTCCGAGGTCTTGTATCTTCTTCGAGACCTCTTCAATGACCAGGGGCGAATAATTCTTCTTTCGATCCTGTGTGTCTTTCTTCCGTTGAAGAAAGGAATCGTATCCGAGACCAAAAGCGATGGCTCGGACGACGTGGCTGAGACGATACCATTCACTGAACCATGGTTCCCTCTCCCCGAGATTCAGGGAGCCGTCGGCATTGAATCGGTCGAAACCACCCCTGAACGCGATGTCCTCCAGATCGCTGTCATTGATCAGGAGAATGACCGCGTCCGGCGACAATCCAATAAGCTTTCGCTTCAGCAATTGATATGCGAATACGGGATCGCTTCCCGCCACCCCTGCATTGAGCACTCGAACATTCCGGTGAGCGCTCCGGGCAACCAATTGTTCGAGTATATTGGGGTAATCATCACCGAACCGAGCGCCTTGGCCGACGGTAAAGGAATCCCCGAGAGCAACGATAAGAAGGTCTCCGGGGTCGTGCCTCGGCTCAATCTCCTCGTCGGGCAATCCTATTGAATTGACACGGCGAGCAAAAAGGAATTCCGGTTGCTGCACCGCGAATTCACCGGAATAGGCATTGATCCAGGGTTCACGGAGCTTCATCGCATAGGGGGAAACGTACCGACCCTGATTTCTCTCGGTCCACGTACTATAGTGGCCGTCGATCCGGAGATAGACCTCGGCAATAGCTACGCCCGTCAGCACAGCGAGGACCGTGACAAGACAACTGACCGCGTAACTTTTGGACCGTCTCCTTCCCTTCATCGTATGGACCGGCTCTCCGAAAGATCCCCCGTCATCGCGACGGGTAGGTCGGTCGCGATGGTGCAGGCACCTTGTAATGCCGACAGGCTCACCATACCATTCGAATCGGCTTCGGCAAGACCGCGGCCTTATAGCTCATCCGGGCCGAGGTCTCAACCCATGATAATCGACAAGGATTCTGCTCTATTCAGGGATTGAACAAGGGCATTGCCAGATACTCTCTCACGCCGCGGAAGTATTTTCGATGAACAGGTGACGGGCCGTACCGGCAAATGGCTTCTCGATGGGCCGAGGTGGCGTACCCTTTATGGGAGTCGAAGCCATACTGGGGATATTGCTCGTGCAGCTCTCTCATCAGCCGATCACGGGTGACCTTGGCCAGAATCCCGGCCGCGGCCACAGAGAATGAGAGACGGTCTCCTTTTATGATGGGAGTCTGGGCGAGCTCGAGGTCAAGATAGATTTTTCCGTCGATGAGAAGATGATCGGGCAGTGGGACGATTCCGTTGACAGCGATGGTCATCGCCTGTCTGGTAGCCTGGAATATATTTATCCGGTCGATCGT
>JARRRG010000215.1:0-8180 GCA_037380965.1 Deltaproteobacteria bacterium | reverse complement strand
ATATTGCGGAGGCTTTTTCGTGGATCTGGCGGCAGAGGTCATCCCGCTGACCTTCCGTGAGGAGTTTTGAATCCCTGAGATCGGGAATGGGAACCGAGCGGCTCAAAATCACGGCTGCGGCAACGACCGGCCCTGCCAGCGGCCCCCGGCCCGCTTCGTCTATCCCCGCTATTCTCAGGGCGCCATCGCGTGAGGCCTCCTGCTCATAGCGCCATGAGGGACACCGATGTTGAGGGCCAACCGTGGTACGGGAGCGTTTTTTTGGACCAGCAGCCAAGACTTTTCAGCCTCTGTAAACTCGTTCCTTGATTCTCGCTGCCTTGCCTCTCAGCTTTCGGATGTAATAGAGCTTGGAACGGCGCACCCTGCCTCGGTTGACTACTTCTATTTTGTCGATCATAGGTGAATTCAGGGGAAATACCCGTTCAACACCGATCCCGTAGGAGACCTTCCGCACGGTGAAACTGGTACGGGCGCCTTTCCAGTTAATGGCTATGACGAGACCTTCAAAGACCTGTATCCGTTCTCGCTCGCCCTCGACTATTCGGACATGAACCTTGACCGTGTCCCCGGGCCGGAACTGGGCAAGATCCATTCTGACGTGCTCTTTTTCGATTTGTTCCAGCATATTCATGACGATTCTCCGTTTACCGCTTCCCGCCTGATTTCATCGAGGAGCTTTGCCTCCTCCGGATCAGGGGGCCGATCTTTCAAAAGGTCCGGGCGCCTGACGAGGGTCCGGGCCAGAGCTTGCTTTTTTCGCCACCGCCGGATTTTTTCATGGTGTCCTTCGAGCAACACCGGCGGCACTTCGAGGCCCTCAAACTCACGGGGCCGTGTGTATTGAGGATATTCCAACAATCCCTCATAAAAGGATTCGCCGTCCTCGTGACTGTCCGCGCCGAGAACCCCGGGAATGAGCCGGCTCACAGCATCAACAACGATCATGGCTGCGGTTTCGCCTCCGGACAGTATATAGTCTCCCACCGAAATTTCAGCGTCCACAAAGGGCCGGATCCGTTCGTCAAAACCCTCGTACCGCCCGCAGATCAGAATGAGTCGCTCCTCATGGGCCAGCTTCTCGGCCGTGGGTTGATCGAAGAGCCTTCCCTGGGGCGTCATGAGCAGAACCGACGCACGGCCCATCTCATCGACGAGATGACGTATGCCCCTTACCACGGGACCGGGCCTCATTATCATCCCCGTTCCCCCGCCGAAGGGATAATCGTCCGTGGACCGATGAGGATCGTCCGCAAAATCTCTCAGGTCGACGGTCTCGACTCGCAAGAGGCCGGCTTCCATTGCCCGGGCCGGGTTGCCGTACCTCAAGAAAGAGTCAAAGATCCCCGGGAATATGGTCAGGACACGTATGTCAATCATCGGGGACCAATCCGTCCAGAGGATCTACTATCATCTTATTCGTCTCAATGTCCACCTCCACCACGACTTCATCAATCATGGGGAGGAGAATCTCGCCGTACGCTCCTTCCACTTGAAGCACGTCATGAGCGCCGGTCTCGATGATCTGGGTGAGCTCGCCGAGGGACCGGCCTTCCAACGTGTAAACGCTCATTCCGATAAGTTCGTGCCAGTAGTACTCATCCTCTTGCTTTGGCGGCAGATTTTCCGCATTGGTTTTAACGAGACTTCCCGCGAGCTCCTTTGCCTTTTCGGGACTGTCTATCCCTTGGAGCGAAGCAAGAGCCGCTCCCTTGTGAATTCGGATCTTCAGAACCGTGTATGGGGTTTCATCAAAGACCAGGACAGGGGATCTTTTGAAAGCTTCAAAAGACTCCGTGTACGGCTTTATCTTGATTTCTCCTCTGATTCCGAAGGGTTTGACGGCCTGTCCGATAACAACCAGTTTGTTCCGGGACATGGTGTATCAAAACCGAGGCGAGATGCTCAGCTCGAGCTTGGCGGTAATTCCGGTCTATTCGAGGATCTCGAGAACAGCCCGTTTCCTCATCTTGGTTGAAGCTGCGCTTAGTATGGTGCGCATGGCCCGCGCTGTACGCCCTTGCTTGCCGATGACCTTACCGAGGTCCGATTTTGCAACCTTTAACTCTATGACTGAAGTGATCTCGCCTTCAACTTCAGAAACGGATACGTCATCCGGATTGTCCACCAGTGCTTTCGCAATGTATTCAATCAGGTCTTTCATCCGTCCCCTCCCTTTGCAGCTGCGGTTCAACCAGATAGGGAACAACCGGACCGGCAAGCGCACTATTTCTCGGTGGCAGCGGTGCGGACGGAATGTCTCATAAGTTTCCGAACGGTATCAGACACCTCAGCCCCCCGGGAAATCCAGTCCTGAATCGCTTGCATGTTCAGATCGAGACCACTCGGTTTCTTCCTGGGATCGTATGTGCCCAAGATATCAAGAAATCGGCCGTCCCTGGGGAATCGGGAATCAGCCGCCACCACTCTGTAGAACGGCTTCTTTTTTGCTCCATAGCGAGCCAGACGAATTTTAACGGACATATATGGGAGAACCTCCGCGCAATTCTGAGATTCATGCGACAAGTGAATCATACTATTTCAGAGCCATTTTAGTGTCAAGGAAAAAGGTATCTTATAAGAGCTTCACCGTTTTTCGCGGTTGCGAGACCGACACCTCCTTGACAGTTTCCCCGGCATGTTCGTAAATTATAGCAGGATGTGTTTGATTTTTGACACCTTCAAGATGTGCCGATACCGTTTTTTCTGTAACCAACCGTTACCGCTCTTCAAAAAGCCTCGGAGGCTTGAAGAGGCATCGTGTCACTAATGGGCATTGGAGTGCATCATGCATGAGGAGACCGTGCAGTCGTTGACCGAGAGGGAACTATGGACCTTGAAGGAATTCGTGGAGAATACGCTAAGAAAGAGCGGGGCTCTGCTCGTAGAGCTGTATGGCAAGGGCGACAAGAGACAGAAATTCGATGAAGAGCTGGTGACCGAAGCCGACAATTCGGCATGGGAGCTGATCTCACTCAAAATCAAGGGCAGTTTTGAAGGGCATGGCTTCCTCAGGGAGCTCTCCGCGGAGGAGGTCATGGACGAGAGCTGCCCGCGATTCCTTTGGATCGTGGACACACTTGACGGCGCCGCGTCCTTCCAATCGGGCCTGCCGGTGTGGGGTATCAGCGCTGCTCTTTTCGAGAAGTTCTGGCCGGTGCTGGGGTTCTTGTATTTTCCGGTCACGGGTGAGCTCTACTCGGCCTACGCCAAGCGGGAAGCGCTGTTGAATGACAAACCGGTGCACGTGAGGCAGGACGCGTCTGTTGACAACGAGAGCCTCGTCCTCGTGTATTCCCGCTTCCATCAGGATTTCAGGACCAATTTTCCGGGGAAGATAAGAAACTTCGGTTCGTCCGCGGGTCACATGGCGTATGTCGCCCGGGGGGCGGCGGACGCGTGCTTGATCAAGAATGTGAGCGTTCAGGACATGGCCGCGGGAAGCATTATTCTTGAAGCCGCGGGAGGCGAGATACGCTTCCTCGACGGCAGCCGTTTTCACGTAGGTGACTATCTGGACGGCAAGAGGATTGACGGTCCTCTCATAGCCGCGCCCCGCGGAACGCACCGATCCTTCGCAAAGTATTTCAAGCAGATATGAGCCTCTGGAGCAGTAAGAGAGCGAAGTGGCTGGACATTCGAGCGTGACGGAGGTTTTGCTTGACGGCATGGCCTCGGCAGACTAATTTGTCACATGGGTGATAAGGTGGGGATTCCCCGAGAAGGAAACGATCCATGGACCAGTTGGAACAGCGCTCACAAACGATCCTCAATACCATTATCGCCGAATATATCGCTACTGGCGAGCCGGTCGGATCACGGACTGTTTCAAAGATGAAGGATATCGATCTGTCGGCCGCGTCGATACGCAACATTATGGGAGATTTGACCGACCAGGGCTATATCACCCAACCCCACGTGAGCGCGGGACGAGTTCCCACGGACCGGGGCTATCGCTTCTACGTGGACAGCCTTGTCGCAAGCGGCTGGTCCCCCTCCAATGACGATCACTTCGCCATAGAATCTCTGATCCGGACCGCGGGCATCGACGTACGAGACATTATGAGGCAGTCGTCGTCAGTACTTGCCGACCTTTCCAGGAAAGCAGGGGTGGTCACCGCCAGTGGGGCGGGAGATCAGCGATTCAAGACCATCGAGTTCATCAAGGTCGCCAACGACAGAATCCTTGTAGTGCTCGTCTCGAATCGCGGGTTCGTCCAGAACAAGGTGATCTACGATGAAGACGGCATCGACCAGGAAACATTGGAACGGTACAGCCGTCGTCTGAGCGACATGCTCAAGGATCTCGATCTCCGTGAAGCTCGAGAGAGAATCGAGCGGGAGCTCGACAGGGAGAAGACCCGTGTGGATGCCCTCCTGGCCAAGGCCCTCCGGCTCGGTCAGGTCATTCTCTCTCAGGAAGCGGTGGGGGAAATCTTCATTGAAGGTCAGACCAACATTGTCGACGAGCCCGAATTCTTGAAAATCGAGCGGCTCAAAGCTCTGCTCGTCACTTTTGAGGAGAAGAGCAAGCTCCTCAAGATCCTGGACAAGACCCTCGAAGCGAAAGGTATTCAGGTATTCATCGGGTCCGAACACGGCCTCGATGAGATAGAGACCTGCTCCATTGTTGCATTTCCCATTCGCGCCCAAGAGGATGAACTATCCCCAGGTGGTTTCTCTCGTGGATACCACCGGCCGCGTTCTATCTCGTCTGCTTAAGAAGATCCTCGAAAATGCCATGTAGCCGGGACCGGCACCTCACGTAAGCTTTCGCGACTATTCCTCTTTCCCGTGATCGGTTTGGGCAACCTGAACGGACGGTTCATTTTGTCTTCAGGATTCCAAGCGGATCCCACCATTTGCGCCTGGAAGGCTTGGTCTCTTTTTGGTGAGCACCTTTCTTCGGGCTTTCGACAGCTTCTTTCTTCTTTTCCGGAGCACTCTGAGGTGTTGTCCCCTGGTTCACCGCGGCGGGTTGTTCGGCTTTCTGGCCGGGCTTAGGCGCTTTGTGAGTCTTTGTTTTCTCCTGCTTCCGAGCAGCGGCTTTAGCCTTCTCGGGGACAAAGATCACTTTCCCCCATTTCTTCGTTTGCCGGTCATAGGAATAGACCGCGATGCCATCGCCCTCTCGGCACTTGACCCACCAGTCATCGAATTCAGGCACATATGTGACGTCGATGATCGTTCCTGTGGTGGGAACGGTAAAGACCGGCGGCTGTCCCTTTGGGAGTTCGGCCGCGATGCCGACCGTGCCCAATAATACGAGAGTGAGAAGAAGCACGAACGCGCCTATGGCATAGTTCCTCTTCATGACCACCACGACTTCCCGGCGACGCAGACGCCGCTATTTTGGGACCGTACCCCAGAGAGCATAAACCGGGTCACTGGGAATACCGAGAGAATAATACTGATCGTCCTCCGGACGAGGCTTCCCTGTACTCTCAAAGGATCCGGCCATTGAAAAACCGTCCGCAAGCGCGAAGTACTTCTTCACAAGTTCCACCCGGTCCGACTCGTTTGTCCTCTTCCAGATGTTAACGGCCTTGGGAGGAAACATCCGGTTGGAAAAAACAACAATAAAGACGCCTCCCGGCTTGAGCACCCGCGAGACTTCCCTGAAGACTTCCACCGGGCGGATGATATACTCGATCGACGATGTGTTGATCACCGCGTCGAATTCTCCGTCTTCAAAGGGCAATGTCGGGTCCGCGTTCAAATCGTGTATCACTCGTGTCGTAAGCGCCTCATTTTGTTCGATCTCGGCTCTGTTGAGACCGAGCCCGACAACCCTGTCAGGCGCTATGTCGTCCCGCAGGTGGGAGTCAGGACCTGCCATCAGGTCGAGAATTCGAGAACCCTTCGGGATAAGGCGAACATAGAGGTCTTCCAGCGTCGACTGGGCAAGATGGTCCATTTGTACGAGGAACGGGGATTCATTGTAGAATGTCTCGTCATCGCTTTCATCATCCCTGGCGAAATCTTCGGTCTCGAAGTAATCGAGCGTATGCCTTTCCTGCGTTTCTTCGAGATCGTCTCTCAGGATCATGTCTTTCAGCGCGTCCACCGACCAGACGGCGAGAGGTCCGCACGCCCCACGCGCATCGATGCGACACCGGTAACCGGTTCTCATGACACCTTGTTGATCCAGAAGATCCCAGCTTTGCTTAAAATATTTGCATTCATCGTTGAAACAGACGTAATGGATCTCACCACCCCAGGTGGAATCCAGTGGAGTCTCAATCGGATCCATCGGGCTTCCGCAATGGGGACATGTGTATACTTTTTTCATGCATCAAACTCCTGCCTTGGTGAGAGCGCCGGAACTTGAAGTTTCCGCGCCCCTTACGGTCCAACTCTTTGCCAAAAGCGCCTGCTGATTGAATCGGCGCCTTCAACTCATCCCATTTTATAGGTAAACCTTTCCAGGCCATGAATCAAGGGCCGGAATCTCTACGCATGAGTCGGTAGGCCGCCAAAGGGGGTAGGAAAAAAAGGACGGTTTTGGTATCCTGATAGGTCTTTTGACCTACTGCGAGGCTCAAATGTCCAGTGACCACCGCGGACGGACCGTCGGCACCCGGATCGTCGACGACATGGACCCCGTTGAGAAGTTGATCCTCCGGAGCATGAATGAAGGAGTGATCACGATTGAGTGCAACGGAGACATTTACACGGTAAATCCTGCCGCGCTTCGACTCCTGGGATCGACGGAAGAAGAGCTTATCGGCAAGAATTTCGACGAAGTGCTTTCTCACAGCCCACGAAATGAGGAATTCTCGAGAATTCTGTCGAAGGTGATTCATGAGGGCCACCCGACCGATCACCAGGAAGTGCGCTTCACGAGGAATGACGGCCAAACGCTGGATCTGTCAGTGGCAACCGCGTTCCTCCAGGTCGATGAGTGCCTTCCCCACATGCAGAATGTCGTGGTCGTGTTCCGCGATATCACCGCGTTCAAGGCGATGGAACGGGTGCGGCGGCGTGCTGTGGACCACCTTTCGCACGAGTTGAAGACTCCTCTTGCCATCATCGAGGCGTCCGTGGATCATCTCGGAACAGCCGAGTCGTCTCCGGCGTTGATGAGCAAGAGTATGGAGCGGATCAAACGCAACCTCAATCGGCTCAAGGCTATTCAGGAAATTGTTGAGGAGATACTCAACCCGCGTCCTTTCCGGCCGCGTCGCTTTGACACGGCTTCCACTGTGGAAGGAATACTCGACGAGATCCGCCGGATCTCGTCCCGGCGATCGGTTGAGTTGATCTCCAACGTCGAGCCCGTGGAAATCGATGTCATCGATCCGGACGTACTCGCCATCGTGATCGAAAGCCTGGTGAAAAACGCGATTGAAAACACCCCGGACCAGGGTACGATCGTCGTCTCCCTCAAACCGGTATCCGTTCGAGCAAGAAACAGTTCGCTTTCAACGCGGGCGGGAAGGGATTGGAGCTTTTGCGACTCAAGATGCTTTCTGAAGCCGGCTGCTTCGACATCTCGTTCGAGAGCCACCGATGCCATTACATTCCGACCACGCTGGATCACTGTCCGGGCCGCATCTCGGAATGCCCTCACGTGGAGGATGTTGAGGGCTGCCGCGAATCGGGAGGTACAACCTTTTCGGTCCTTTTTCGGGGGAAGAACTCTTGACCGCTCATCTGACACCTGCTCACGCTGACTGGAACGAGCTCTCCGACAGATGCCTCGAGGCAATCCGGAGATACTCGATCACTGCTTCAGTGCACGAAAGGAACTGAATAGATGGATCAAGCCCTGAGGGAACGAATGGATCGAATGTTTTCACCTCGCTCGGTCGCGGTAATTGGAGCCGGCACCACTCCCGACAAAGTCGGCCATGCCATAATGGATAGCCTTGTCACCGGAAAGTTTCCTGGTGCTATCTATCCGATCCATCCCCGTCACGAAGAGGTCTTGGGACTGCGGGTGTACAAGGACCTCGACGACCTCCCCGAGGTCCCCGATCTCGCGGTAGTGGCCTTGAATCAGCACTCGACCGTGAAAATAACGGCCAGACTCCGAGAAATGGGAGTCAGCGGGGCCAGTGTCATCGCGGGAGGGTACGCGGAGATAGGTGCCGACGGGGTAAGACTTCAGGAGGAATTGAGAGAAGCCGCGGGAGAGATGCCCGTGGTCGGGCCGAATACTCTCGGATTTGTCAACG
>JARRRG010000214.1:0-6703 GCA_037380965.1 Deltaproteobacteria bacterium | reverse complement strand
GTGAAGTGCATGGGTCCGGTTTGGAGGCGATCCACGGTGCAGCGTCACAGGGGATGTGAGGGGAGGAAAAATCTTGACAACGGTGAGGGGTGTAGGTTAGTTAAGCTAACTAACCTACACGCCACGACGTGAGCCTTTCCCCATTCGAATGCGAAGGGCCCTTTGTTCCGTGTGACAACCGGGCGGGAGTCACGGGGCACAGTCACACGCGCTCGGTCCTGTGCATTTGCAATGGAGACTGAACGCACGGTGACCTGATCGGCCCGGTGTCGGGCGATCAGGACCATGCCAACGGGGGATACCATGGGCAGCCTCGACGACGGAGCCAAAGGCTCGGGTTCTCAGGCAGGCAGGCGTTCACCACCCGGCCGCACCCGGATCATGGAATCCATCCGATCGCTTCTTGCAGACCGAGACTTCCATGCCGTTACGGTGGCGGAAATCGCCCGGAGAGCGAACGTTACCGAGCCCCTGATCTACAAATATTTCAACGACAAGCGTGACCTCCTCTATACGGTGTTGGCTGAATTCATCGAACAGTACCTCGATCCGTACCTCGAGGATGTTGACGGAGTGTCCGGGGCCCTGAATAAGGTAAGAAAGCTCATTCTGACCCACATGCGCATGTATGCATATGATGGGGTATTTGCCCGCGTCCTCCTCCTGGAGGTGAGAAGCTTTCCCGACTATTTCAAAAGTGAAACCTATCAGATGGTGAAACGATATACTGAGACGGTTCTCAGCCTCATTCACGAGGGAATCGAATCGGGGGAGATTCGGCGTGATCTGCCGGCCAGATCGATTCTGCAGGTCATTCTGGGAGCGATTGAACATGCGTGTCTCGGGGCCGTGATCTTCAAACGCGACATTAATGTCGAACAGGCGACCGACAATCTGTGTGAGATCCTTTTAATCCGGGAATCCGGGAGCAGATGAGATCAGATGACCGCGAGCGGCTGGTGAATGAAGAGGAACGCGCGGGACTGCCGCAGGCGCCGCGGAGTCGGGCTCGTGCGGAACGAGCCGGTCGCTGAAGCGGACGCGGCGGTGTTTTCCCGGAGCTGACGTTCCGACGTGCCGTAGCTCATCTCTCTTGCCGGTGCAGATCGTTGTCCGGGAGTTTGTGGTCGGGTCATGGATGTTATCACCGAGCTTACACAGGCCATTCTCAGCGGGGTCGCTATCGGCTGCATTTATGCACTGGTAGCGGTGGGATTTGTCCTTATCTACAAGGCTACCGAGATCATCAATTTCGCGCAGGGTGAGATGATGATGCTCGGGGCTTTCATCGCGTTTACGTGCTCCAGCTATCTGAATATGCCCTACTGGGCTTCCTTGCTGACAACCACGGTCGTGATGGGCCTGTTCGGCATGATGCTCGAACGGGCCGTTCTCCGTCCTCTCATCGGTGAGCCGGTCTTTTCCGTTGTGATGCTTACGGTGGGGCTCGGGATATTCATGCGCAGCGTGGTCAGCATGATTCCGGGATGGGGCACCCAGACGTACGGGTTCAAAACTCCGTTCACCGACAAATTCCTGAGACATGGTGAGTTGGTCATCTCGTGGGATCAACTTGCGGTGATTTTGCTGACCGCTCTGCTGATCCTCGTTCTCTTCGCGTTTTTTCGATACGCGAAAATGGGAGTTGCCATGCGGGCCGCGTCGCGGAATCAACTCGCCGCGGTGTACATGGGAATCAGTCTCAATCGGGTCTTTTCACTGACCTGGATTATCAGTGCTGCCGTGGGCGGCTTCGCAGGCGTTCTGCTTTCTCCCATTACCTTCGTTTACATGAACATGGGCTTCATCGGGCTCAAAGCGCTCCCGGCCGCGGTTTTGGGGGGCATGCGCAGCATACCGGGCGCCATTGTCGGCGGTCTGATCATCGGGTTGACGGAAAGCCTATCCGGCTTGTACCTGACATCAGGATGGAAGGACGTCTCCCCGTACATCATTCTCATCCTGGTCCTCGTAATTCGCCCCGAGGGGCTGTTCGGAATTCAGGCAAAGAAAAAGGTCTAAACCATGCGCTTTGTCATGAAGAGAAGTTACCGGGAAGATATCCAGCTCTTCAAGTACAGAAGCACCTTTTTCTGGTACCTTGCATTGATAGCGGGACTGGTAGCCATGCCCGCGATTTCGGATGAGTACATCCTCTCACAGCTTGGCTTCATATGCGTGTACGCAGTGGGCGCGGTCGGACTCATGCTCCTCACGGGGTATACCGGCCAAATATCCCTGGGGCATGCCGCTTTCCTGGCTATAGGTGCGTACACTTCCGCCATCCTTACGGCCAAGGGCGTGCCCTTTGTGTTCGCCCTTTTTGCGGCCGGTATCGTGGCCGCGGCCGCGGGAATTGTCGTCGGGCTGCCTGCGCTCAGGCTTTCCGGTCTGTATCTCGCCATTGCGACCATGGGATTCGGGTTCATTATCGAGGAGATTCTCGCGCGGTGGGAAAGTCTGACCGGAGGGCATCGTGGTTTTTACGTGGATCCGGCCTCCATAGGACCGATCGTTTTTGACACTGAGGCGCGATTCTACTATTTGGCCCTGACCGTGCTCATCCTCACCGTACTGGTGGCACGAAACGTTATGCGGTCTCCCACGGGCCGGGCCCTGATCGCAGTGAGAGACAGCGAGGTTGCGGCCCAGGCCATGGGTATCAGTCTGGCCTGGTACAAGACGATCGCATTCGCGTTGAGCTCCTTTTTTGCAGGGCTTGCCGGCAGTCTGTACGCCCACAAGATCACGTTCATCAATCCCGAGAGCTTCACCAGACTCGTGTCGATCGAGTTCCTCGCGATTATCGTCATCGGCGGCCTCGGCAGCCTCCACGGTGCGGTGTACGGGACGGCATTCATCATCTTCCTGCCGCAACTGATCGGTTTCACCAAGGGGTATCTCCCGGAGCACTTGAGCGATCACCCCGGGCTCGAGCCTGCCGTGTACGGTTTGATGATCGTGCTGTTCATTCTGTTTGAGCCCATGGGTCTCTATGGAAGGTGGCTCAAGGTGAAGTACTATTTCGAGATGTTCCCGCTGTACAAGAAGGACACGTTCAGGCGGGAGAAGAAGTACCAGAAGGTGGAGAGGCAGTAGATGGCACTGCTTCAGGCTGAACGCATGTCGGTGGCCTTTGGAGGGGTCCAGGCGCTGGTGGACGTGAGTTTTGACGTCCACGAAGGTGAAGTATTTTCGATCATCGGCCCGAACGGCGCGGGAAAGACCACCATCTTCAACTGTATAAGCCGGTTTTACAACCTCGATCGCGGCGTCATTCGGGTCAAAGGGAAGGACATCTCGAGGGTCAGCCCCCATGCGATGGCGGAAATGGGCGTTGCCAGAACATTTCAGAATATTGAGTTGTTCAAGAAAATGACGGTCATTGACAATCTCATGCTGGGCCGACACCGCAGCAAGCGATCGAATCTGGTCAGTGAGGCGCTCTTTATCGGCTCGGTGAAACGGGCGGAAATCAGGAGTCGCGAGAAGGCCGAGGAAGTCATAGATTTCCTCGATCTTCAGGCCTACCGCACTCAGCAGGTCAAGAATCTTCCCTATGGGATTCAGAAGACCGTAGAGCTGGGGCGGGCTCTGGCGATGGATCCGGAAGTGCTTCTCCTGGACGAGCCCTCATCGGGGCTGAACATGGAGGAGACGGAAGATTTGGCCTTCTGGTTGACCGACATCAAGGAAGCGCTGGGCATAACGATCGTGATGGTGGAGCACAATATCAAGCTGGTCCAGGACATCACCGACAGGGTGCTCGCACTCAACTTCGGAGCGGTCATAACGCTCGGTGCGGCGCAGGATGTATTGGGAGACCCTGAAGTGATCCGCGCGTATCTCGGGGAGGAGAGCGACTTTGCTTCGAGTTAGCAATGTTGAGTCCTATTACGGTCCTGTCATGGCAATCAAGGGTGTCTCACTCGAGCTCCACGAAGGGGAGATTGTGACGATTCTCGGGGCCAACGGCGCGGGAAAGACCACCATTCTCAAGACCATCTCGGGCGTCATGGACCCGGAAAAGGGCTCGATTGAATTCATGGGCCGACGAATCGACAGGACGAATCCGGACAAGGTCGTGCGGATGGGGATTTCTCACGTTCCCGAGGGTCGAGAGGTTTTTGAAGATCTCACCGTGCACGAGAATCTCATGATGGGGGCATATGTGCGGAGCGACCGGAGCGGTGTACGACGGGATTTGCGTGCTGTGTACGACTATTTTCCGGTCCTGGGAAATCGGAAATCGCAGTTTGCCGGGAATTTGAGCGGCGGGGAGCAGCAGATGCTTGCCGTCGGCCGCGCCCTGATGTCGCGTCCCCGATTGTTGCTGCTCGACGAGCCTTCGCTCGGGCTGTCACCGATCCTTGTCAAGGAGATCTTTCGAATCATCAAGAGGATCAATGAGGAACAGAAAACCACCATACTCCTGGTCGAGCAGAACGCGCTGATGGCACTGACCCTGGCCGTGCGGGGATACGTCCTCGAGTTGGGACGGATCGTGCTGGAGGACTCGTGCAAGGAGTTGAAAGAAAATGAGGATGTAAAGGAATTCTATCTCGGTGACAAAGAGAAGGGTATCCGGGGAAGCCGGAGGTGGAAGAGAAGGAAGAAATGGCGATAGACCGGTCTCAAGCCCCATTCGAAAAACTTGACCCTGAGACGGATACCATCCCGACCCTCTTTTGGCGACGCGTTCCGGCCTGGGGGAACCGTACGGCAATGCGGGAAAAAGTCTTTGGCATCTGGAGAGATGTCACGTGGCGGCAGTACGGAGACAAAGTGAGGAACGTGACGATGGGCCTGGCCGCTCTGGGGCTCGAATCCGGGGATCGAGTGGCCATAGCGAGCGAAAACAATCCGGCGTGGCTGTACGCGGACCAGGGCATCTTGTCGGCCGGCGGGCTCACAGCCGGCATCTATCCCACCGATTCGGCATCTCAGGTCGAGTACATTACCAATCATTGCGCGGCAAAGTTCTTCATCGCGGAAAACGAGGAACAGCTCGATAAAATCCTCGAGATTCGGCACAGCACCCCGTCCGTCCAAAAGATCATCGTAATCGACATGGAAGGGCTGCGGCACTTCTCCGATCCGTCGGTTATCTCCTTTGACGAGCTGCTCGACATCGGGGAAGAGTTCGATCGAAACCATGAGGGACGTCTCGAACGGTTGCGCCAGGTGCCTCGTCCGGAAGATCCGGCGATTTTGATCTACACGTCCGGTACCACAGGGCCGCCAAAAGCAGCAATGCTGTCACACAAAAATATTCTCCACGCGGTGGACTCGCTCTTTCAGGTGATGGCCGCGTTCCCCACTGATGAAGTATTGACGTTCCTCCCGCTGTGTCACGTGGCCGAGCGGGTTCTTTCGGGATTCGGGCCTTTGTACGCGGGGTACACGATCAATTTTGCGGAAGAGCTCGATACGATTCCCGAGAACCTCCGAGAAGTTTCTCCGACCATATTTCTCGCGGTGCCTCGATTCTGGGAGAAATTCTATTCCGCGCTGGTGCTCAGGATCAAAGACTCCACCGCTCTGGAACGGCTCGCGTTCAGATGGGCCACATCAATTGGCGGGAAGGTGTCCGATTATCGATTGCGGGCCCAGGAACCGCCTCTGGCTTGGAAAGCCCTGTTCACGATCGCCAATTGGACCGTCCTCAAGAACGTCAAGAAGTTCATCGGACTGGATCGTGCCAGATGGTGCCTTTCCGGGGCAGCACCCATTTCTCCCGACCTGCTGAAATTCTTTCATTCGCTGGGGGTCAACGTACGCGAGGTGTAGTCCGGCAACCCTGCATTACCCTGGAGACGTGAAGTTCGGGACCGTGGGACAGCCGTTGCCCGGTATTCACATACGCACAGCCGAGGACGGCGAGATTTTGATAAAGGGGCCGACCGTGTTCATGGGGTATTACGGCGACTCCGATAAGACCCGCGAAACGATTGACGACGGTTGGTTATTGACGGGAGATGTCGGCGAAATCGATCCCGATGGACACCTGAGAATCACGGATAGAATCAAGGACATTATCATCACCGCGGGCGGCAAGAACATCACCCCGTCGGAGATCGAGAACCAACTCAAATTTAGCCCCTACATCAACGATGCAGTCGTTATCGGCGACGGAAAGAAATATCTCACCGCGCTCATCATGATCGATGATGAAAATGTCATGCAGTATGCGCAGGATAATCGGGTGCCCTTCACTACCTATGCGAGTTTGACTCAATCCGATGAGATTATCAAACTGATCGGGCAGGAAGTCGAGAAGGTCAACAAGCAGTTTGCCAGGGTCGAAACGATCAAGCGGTTCAGGCTCATAGACATGATGCTCACCACTGATGACGAGGAGATTACCCCGACAGGGAAGCTCAAACGGAAGTTGGTCAGCGAGAAATTCAGGGAGCTCATCGAGTCGATGTACTGACCGTGCGGGAGACCGGGAGCAAACGCGGACACCACCTGAGGGCTGCAGGCGAGCCCGCATTTCATAAAAGGAGGAATCACATGAAGGTTCTGCTGAAGATGGGGTTGATCGCCGTTCTGGCGGCACTGGTCGTCTCCGTTCCGGTGATGGCTGAAGACGGTGTCACCGATACGGAGATCATCCTGGGATCGATTCAAGACCTCAGCGGGCCCCTGGCCGGATGGGGCACCCAGGCGAAGAACGGGCTCGACATGAGAGCCAGAGAGA
>JARRRG010000213.1:0-6363 GCA_037380965.1 Deltaproteobacteria bacterium | reverse complement strand
TTCCGTACGAAAAAGAGGCGCAAAATTCCGTACTTCTCGAATGAATCTTTGCAGTTGTCAGAGAGTGATTGCATCGATTCGGGAGAGGATCGGCTTCTGTGTCGCCGGGTAGCGCTCGAGGGGATGGGGCGAAGTGGGCTGCCCTCTGAGACGAATCCCGGTGCAGGCGGCACGCCAGGCGAGGACGAGCCTGGTGTACCGGGGAGAGCTGTTCGGAGACAAAGGGCTGCGGAGATCAGGCTTTGCAGTTCAAGTGAGAGGGTTTTGGGCTCTCGCATTTCTATTCTGCGAGGAAGGGCCATGAAAAGGTCAGCGTTGTTCGTGGTAGTAGTTCTCGTGTGCATGTTGAGTCCGCTATACGGCTACGCACAGGGGATACCCGGAATTGGATCAGGCTTCTCTCCGTTCCCGGGCTTTTCCGGTTCAGGTCCTCCCGCGGGGTACTCCTCATGTGGGGGGAATGCCGGGTGCGAGGTATGGGGACTCACAGTTGTTCCTTCGCTCCGGGCCGGATTCGGGAGAATAGGATACAATTTCAATCTTCCGATCCCGCGGCAGGCGGGGAACATCAACCTTGACATCGATCACCTGGACCTCAAACTGGATGACGCCAATCTCTGGGTCGGCAACGTGATGCTCGATCTCTGGGTCACGCCGGACCTCGTGGTTTTCGGGGAAGCGTGGGCAACCCCGGGACGGATGGCGCGCAGCACCATGATAGAAGATCCCATTTTTCCTGTGGCCACGCCGGTGGAATGGGATGCTTCGCTGGAATGGTGGCAGCTCGGTTTTGGCGGGGCGTACCGGATCAAAGGTCCGGCCTTTGTGGCAGGGGGCCTGAAGTTCGAGCATCTCTCCGCGAAGCTGACCGATCCGAGGGCTGGCATCGGCGGTTTGGTGCCGATATTCGCCACTCGCCTCGAAGGGGATCTGAGGACGAAGCTCACCATACCGTACGTCGGATTCGTGGTGGCCAGCTCCAATTGTAGAGGCGGCGTTCTCTACAGCCCCTTTGCGTGGGCGAGCGTGGATGTGCCGATCAACTCTCTGCTTGTCCTTCCCCTGCCGGACCAGCGCCTGTTCGTTGGTCTGGAAGGAGCGGAGTACTCCTTCAAGAGAACGGGTGTCTATGTGGAGGCTTTTTGCGATTACCGTGTCAGGCCGGTCTCCGGTTTCAATTTTGGGGTATGGGCCGGGGGCAGTTATGTGAAGTTCAGAGGCTCGGGGGATGAAAGCCTGGTGATTGAAGCCGGGGATTTCCATCGAAGTCTCGAAGGGAGTGACACCGCGACCTTGACCCGTTCGATCATCGCGGCCGGTTTATCCGCGGGAGTCACGTTTTGATGCAGTGATACCGTACGGATCCAGGACCGATCTCCCGTAGCTCCACCCGCGACCCTGCCGACCCAGGGACCTGGAAGCCGATCCCAGCACCTCTGGCCCGCGGTCCGCTCACCCGATGTCAAAGCCGGACGAGGCGGTGGATCGCTGGAGGCCGGGGGTTGTTCATGGTCTCCCCGGGGCAAGTCGAGCTCGTCCACAAAGAGTTTGTACGGAGGCGTGATCCGCCACGACGCGTCACCGGCCTCGAGGCGGCCGATGAGCCGCCGCCCCATGAAAAGGTGCAGCTCTCTTCCCCCCGCTCGATTGAACGCGAGGATGCGCGGCCGGAGTCGGGCGGGTATCCAGATCCTGAAGATTCCCGATCGGCCGAGCAGGCGGTAGACCGAGCGCAGCGGCACAACAAGTCCTCTGATGAGGGCCCTGCGGATGCTCAACCATCTTCCGATCGCCCGTCCCCGTCGACCCCCGTGGATCCTTTTCTCCTTCCCGCGCCTGTGCGCGTACACCACCTGACCGATGATATGCTCCGGGCCGAGAAGATAGGGATCCTCCTCAGCACATGCGTCTCCCCTTGTCTTGATTCCCCGAGCATCCCGCGCGACAACACGGTGCACCACCGGCTCGTCGCTCTGTGGCGGACAAAACACGATAACGTCGCCGCGCTGGACCCCCCGTTCTCCGTAGGGCGCGATCCGGAGGAGCGCGGGCGCGGTGAGTGTCGGACTCATGCTGCTCCCGCGATAGAACATGCTCGTCGGGCTGTCCGCGGATTCCCCGAAGTGCAAGGACCTTCTCCTTTGGTGCTCGCTGATCGGCCGTGGCCGCAAAGCTCTTCCGGGCCGGCTCCCGGACATTATCGATCCTCAGGCAGCTCCGGAAACGTCTTTTCCACGTCCTCCCAAAAGGGGCTCGAGAGGCTCGTCCGGAGCATGAAGGCCGGCAAGGACCGGGCCAACCGGCACGAGTTGTCGAATACCCGCACCCTCATTCGCGCATGCAACGGCCTCTCCAGGTGCAGTCCGCTGCGTTCGTAGATCTGCAGGGCCGATCGGTTGATCCGGGCCGCTGCCTCCCCCTGGCCCATGGGAACGAGCCCGGGGGTCTCTGAATGCTCGAGAAAGAGGAGCGAGGCCAGGGGAACCGCTCGCTCGACCTTCCGCGTCCGCCCGGTACCCTCGAGCCAGTAGTCGCTCCACGTGGGGAACGGATGAGCGAGGTATGAGCCGGATCGACCCGGCAGCACGAGCGTCTCATCATCCGCGAGCACGTTCCATTCCTGAGGGAAGCGCCGGCAACAGGTGGACTTGCCCGTTCCCGACGCTCCACAGAGGAGCGCGGCCCGTCCGTGCCGTTCCACGAGCGCGGCATGGAGCGGCATGCCGCCGATATGGGTCGCGTTTCGATAAATCGGGAAGACCGCGTGAAACATGCTCACCGCGTCAAGTACCGGCTCCCGGCTGTCCGGAAGCTCAAAAACGATGTCCCGCGCCTCAGGGTGGGTCCACATCCGCACCGGACGGAGACGATCGACCTTCCATCCGCCTTCCGGAAGACCCGTCCGCGCGGCCATGTCACCGAGGGGCGGCTCATCACCGCGGCCGTCGGCTTCATCTGCCCGGGGAACGAAGAGTAATCCGGGCAAGGTGGATGAATAGCCGCGCTCCAGACCCAGGATACGGGCAAGCTTCTCCAGCCACGCGCACGTCAGGTCCGTGCCGATCAGACACCAGGCCAGATGCTCATTGATCCTGAGAAGGTACGATCGGGCAGGCCGCGGTTCCATCATCACCGATCCTCGGTACAGTACGGCTCAACGCTTGCGCGGCTCCGCGTCGGATGACCCCACAGGGAGGCGTCGCCGTCGGATCCGGGGGAGGAGAGAGTCCTCTCATGCCGTGTCAGCCTCGGGAGATAAGCGGGAGACCGGGAAGAGTCCGAGCTCTCTGGCCTGTTGGCACAACCAGTACGGAGACCAGAGATTCTTCTCGACGTAGTAGTTCTGTGCAATGCAGTTTGCCCGGCACCGGCCCTTCATGAGACAATCGCGGCACACTCCCTCGAGCCGATCGGGCAGACCCTCCCTCAACTCCCGGAGGAGCGGGGTCTCCTCCCAGACATCCTTGAGCCGGTCCCGGGTCGCGTGGCCGAACACGAGCTCGGGAACATTTTCGCCAATGCCGCACAGCGCGTACGATCCGTCAGCGAGCACGCCGAGGACGGTCAGTATACCGCATACGTTGCACCCGTCTCCCTGGTCGCCAAACATGGCGCTCATCGGGCGAAACGCGGGAGGATGGCTGTACACCACCGGAATCTCGCTTGAGGGTGAAAGCTCGGTCTCCACCCATCGGCCCAGCTCCACCAATTCCTCTACCGGGAGCGTCTCTCCTGCCTCATGCAGGCGCTCGCCCCGGGCAATGGGCTGGACCAGATTGAATTTCACCGATCCGGCCCCGAGGGATTCCGCCAGCCTCACCACCGCTTCCATCTCATCCCGGTTGCGGCGCAGCACCGTCATGATGACCTGGGGTCTGAAGCCGACCGCTGCGAGATGTTCAATGCCCTTCAGTGCGGCCTTGAAGCACCCCTTGACGCTCCGGACCCACTCGTGGGTCTCCGGGCAGACCCCATCCAGACTCACCGATACAAAGGGATCTCGACACGCGAACATCAGCCGGGCAAGCTCGAGAGAAAGCGAGACCCCATTGGTCTCCACGGTGAGATGGAGATCTTCATCGCGGATATATTCCAGAATCTCGACGATCCGAGAGTGAATGAGCGGCTCACCCCCGGTGAGCTTCACCGTCGAGAGGCCGAGCGGCCTGGCCTGCTCAACCACGTGCCGAAAGAGATCCAGACCCAGCTCCGCGGGAGCTCCCTCCGTGCCAATCTGGTCAGGAACAATCCAGCAGTGGCGACATCGAAGGTTACAACCTTCGGTCAAATAGCAGTACAGATGGTGCAAAGGGAATTCACGCACCCCAGGGCTTGCCTCGTTGCCATCCATGCTTCTCGTTTCTCTCCTTGACCCCCTAGCCATTCACTCCCGTCGCGTCCGTCCGACAATCGAATGCCTCACCGGATCCGCGAATTTTCTTTCCCCGGCCGTGTTCCCCAACGAGCCCCGTTCCGCGGGATCGATCATTGCTCCGGGTGTTCCGCATCCTCCAACAGGTCGCGGTCCGGAAGGGTGCCGCCTTCTTCCAGGAATCGCCTGAAGCATGCGTCAGGACTCGGGTGGTACGGATCGGCGAGAATCGAATAGGAGAGAGCCGGGCACCCTCCTGTACAATAGGGCCGGTACGCGCAATCCCGGCAATATTCGAATCGGGCTAGGGGAATGCCGCAACGCTCACGAAACCGGTTGAGATCCGCATGATGCTGCCATACGTCCGCAAGATCGTCCCGGTTGATTCGACCCAGTTCGATTCCGGGCAGTTGGCTGCAGGGGATCATCACCCCGTCGGCCCGAACCGCAAGTCGTACCATCGGTCCGGTGCAGCCGGTCAGATATCCTCTGCCGGGGAGGCCCTCCTCCCCTTTGATTCGCGCGTCCTCCATGCGCAGCCAATCACGGGCCTCAGCCAGCGGACCCGCGGTCGCGTTGATGCGACCCCGGTACTGCCTCGTGAGCCTGAGCAGGGCATTCATCGCGATGCATCGCTCTTCGGTGCTCAATTGCACCGTCTCCGCGTTCTGCCGGCATAAACCGAAATGAGACGCGGCATTCGTGGAAAAAGCCGGCACCTTCATCTCTTCCAGCAGCATCCGGGAAATTCTCTCAAGCTCCCGCACATTCTCCCGGTGCACGGTCACCCGCACCGTGACCGGAAGCCCGTGGCGCAAGAGGTGTTTCGCACCCGACACCGCCCGGTGAAAGGTCCCCTCACCCCGGAACCGCTCATGAGAAGCAGGCGTCGCGCCATCAATGGAAACCTGAATGGAATTACATCGACCGGTCGAAGCCAGGAACCCCGCGATCTCGTCCGTGACCAGCGTGCCGTTGGTGAGAATCGAGAACCGCATCCGGTTTCGCACGATCCCCTCGATAAGCTCCCTCACGTCCGCCCGCATAAAGGGCTCGCCCCCCTCGAGGCAGACATCCAGCACCGAGCAGCGATTCAACTCGCCAAAGAACTCGAGCCATTCCCCGGTGCTCAGGTCCTGAGCCACATCCCCTTCGCTGCCAAAATGACTGCAGTACGTGCATCGCAGGTTGCACCGGCCCGTTATCTGCACATCTACAGATCGGGGAGTCTTCATCACCCGCATGGCTCGATCAGACCTGCTCAATCTCGTACCCCGCAAAGCCGCGCCTGACAAGCTCGTCAACAAACTCGCTCACCTGCTCTTCCACCTCAGGTGGGACCTCGCTGAATTGATCCCGCAGCTCGCCCACGATATCTTCGAGCGTGTGCCGGCCGTCAAGCCGGTTCCAGATGAACGCACTCACCGGATTCAAACCGAACCCCGTGCCCGAGTCCGGATCATAGAGCACGGCCCAATCATCAAACTCCTCACGTAAGATAAGAAGCGAATTGGCAGTGGGCTTTTCCGAAGCTGACATCAATCTCTCCCCCAGACCGCCGCGGGCTCTCACCGGTTATCCGAGACAGCATGCACCAGCGAATCGTCACTCCTCCACGCGCCAATCCGATCCCCTGGCGCCATCATCCCGGCGCTCGCAACTCCCGTTTCGTGAAATCGCTACCCAACCGTACCGCTCCCCCCCAATCCATAAGCCCGCAAAAAACTCCAACATACCTGCCTTCTTAAGCGATCAACCACTCCATGTCAAGAATACCCCGCCAGCCCGGTCAGGACCTTGCACTTCAAATGAGTGGAATGTGTTGCAGTCATCATTGAATCCGATTAGAGGAATGCAAGCCTTTTCTCCAAGAAATTCGGCTACCGAACCGCCCGACTCGACCTTCGCTGAACCCTACTTCACGGGTTTTGGTGACAGCCGGAGAACGTGTATTTCGTTCGACAATGGGGCTGTGGGGTGATTTCTGTTCG
>JARRRG010000212.1:0-14025 GCA_037380965.1 Deltaproteobacteria bacterium | reverse complement strand
CGCTCCGGAGGCTCCTGGTCTGCGAGGATCGGGAAGGTCATGGAGGAAACACACGACCGCGCGGAATAGTTTCGGTACAGGGGAACCTGTCCGCTGGAAGGAATGTTCCGCCCATATTCTCAGGCAAAGTCCTGAACTTAACCTAGGTCAGAGTGTCATGTTGAAATGGAGTGGCGGCCCTTCGATGGCAAAGGCTCCCATTCCGAGTAATGAGCAATGTTGGAGCGCACATTATGTCGTTAGTCGTTCAGAAGTACGGGGGATCATCCGTAGCCGACCTTCAATGCATCGCGAATGTGGCCCGGAGAATCGGGAAATGCCACGACGAGGGAAACAATGTGGTCGTGGTTGTCTCCGCGATGGCCGGTGAGACCGACCGCCTCATCGACCTGGCCAAGCAGATCATGGATTTTCCGAATGAACGGGAGATGGACGTGCTCGTTTCAACCGGAGAGCAGGTCTCGATGTCCCTCCTCGCGATGACGCTGCACTCCATGGGCTATACGGCTCGATCGTACTGCGGCTGGCAACTTCCCGTTATCACTGACAGCGCGTACTGCGGGGCGCGAATAGAATCAGTCAGCCGGGACACGATACTGCCAGACCTCGAGGAAGGACGAATCGTTCTTGTGGCAGGGTTCCAAGGGGTTGATCGCTCCGGACACATCACGACGCTCGGACGGGGAGGTTCCGACACCTCGGCCGTGGCAATCGCAGCCGCATTGAATGCCGACCGATGCGACATTTTCACCGATGTTGACGGCGTGTACACCACGGACCCGAACCTCGTGACCAAGGCTCGCAAGCTCAAAAAGATCGCGTACGAAGAGATGTTGGAGATGGCGTCTCTGGGAGCCAAGGTCCTCTACACCAGAGCGGTCGAATACGGCATGCGTCACGACGTCCCGATCATGGTTCTTTCAAGCTTCAATGAGAATGAGGGTACGCTGGTCACAAAGGAGGAAGTGGACATGGAAAAGGAAGTGGTCACCGCCGTCACATGCAATACCAAGGAGGCCAAGATCACACTGTCCGGCGTCGTGGACAAACCAGGGGTGGCTGCAAAAATCTTCTCCTCGCTGGCCGAAGCCAATGTGGTATTGGACATGATCATACAGAACGCCAGCGCACAGGGTATTACCGACATCTCCTTTACCATTCCCGAAGCGGATTTGACCAAGACCCTAGCAGTTGTCGAAAAAGTCAAGGAATCGATCGCCGCGCAGGATGTCACCGGCACGGACGACATCGCCAAAGTCTCCATCATAGGCATAGGAATGCGTTCCCACTCGGGAGTGGCGGCCAAGATGTTCAAGGTTCTCGCACAGGAGGGAATCAACATTGAGATGATCTCCACCTCAGAGATAAAAATCTCCTGTGTTATTCAGAGGAAATACGCGGAGCTTGCGGTGAGAGCGCTCCACGAGGCCTTCGAGATGGAGAAAGGGCCGGAACAGGCGACCGTTAGGGAAAACAATGAGGTTCGGCGGATCAGATTCAAGTGAGAGCGCTCCATCAGGACTTCTAGCTGCACAAAGAGAGAGACTCCCAGCCCCGCGACCGACGATGTTCCGCGGCGGGAAACGCTCGAAGCATTCACGACCAGATGAGAGATAATCCTGAGCCCGTTCGCTTGGGGGCTCGATGACGAGTAGAGAGGAGGAACGGGGACCGGCGTCCGGATGGCGATCGAACCGCCCCCGGCAGCGGCGTTGCCGTGGAATGCCGGCTTCAATCGGAACATCATCCAGGCTTTTCGGAAGGCTCTTGCCGGGTACATCGGCGAGAACCTTCAGAAAGATCCGGCTGGTACGACGTGAAATCAGGCGACACCCATGCCCGTCGGCTCACCCTTCTTCATGGCCTGATCATCCTCGCGTTCGCGGCGATCATGCTGAGAGGGTTCGGAATCGCGTGGGATCGCTGGATCTCCAAGGCCGATGACGCCACTACCCGTCAAGGCGATTGCGTGTACCTGGTGTTCCAGGGTGAACGCTGCATGGGGACGGTTTTCTTCGACGGGCCTCGCGACCTCGCAACGATTGTCAAAAAAGCGGGAGCACAGGGCGTCGTACGAGCTCCCGAGCATGCCACAATCCCGTGCAGCCGTGTTGTCCGGCTTCTCGAGCACCCGCCGGGTTATTCCCTGGAAGTGATGAGCGGGAGCCACCTTCTCTGTGCCGGGCAACGGATCAACATCAATATTGCCGGGGAAAAAGCGCTTATGGCGGTTCCCTGGATCGGGCCTCGACTTGCCGAAAAAATCGTCAGGTATCGGCTGCACCATGGCTGGTTCGGCAGTCTGGACGATCTGCAACGGGTACGGGGAATCGGCCGGAGGCAACTCAACCGCATCCGGCCGTTTCTCCAGGTAGGATCCACTGGTGTTATGGCACCGGTTTCAGCACTTCGAGACCAGCCGGCGTATCCCTGATCCAGTACGAGCATTCCAGAAACAGCACGTGCCCGAGAGCCCTGAAGTCACGCAGCGCCATCCCCGCCACGACCGCTACTGCGAGAAAGAGCACCGGCCTGGAAACCGAGCTCACGTGAAAAACTACCGCACCGATGGCCATGCACGCGGCCAACGGGATCACGAGCACGAACAGGAAGGACCGTTTGGGCAGCTCTCCCCTCGCCGCAGGGTGGGTTCTGCCGACAAGCGGATAGGTTCTCACAACTCGTGACCAGACCACCCAGTAGGTGATGAAACGAATACCGAGGTACAAGCCTGCTGATGTCACCGAGGCAATCATCAACCATAGCAGGGGGGGAATGGACCGGCTCGTGCCGGCAAACAGAAACCGAGATCCGACGAGCAAGAGTGAGCCCAGAACGACTGCCCAAAGTGCCGAGCGAGTGACAGGTAGGCGCACGTGTTTCTCAAGAGTGAAGGGTGGTGGATCAAGCGGTGTGGAACTGACGCCCGGCGTCAGCCTCGGATTCAACGACATTCAGGACATGCTCCGTCAACGACGCCAACAGCCTACTTTTTCCCCGGTCGGACCACGAGCCGACCCTTCTTTATTCTCACCGCGAGAACCCGCGACTGACCGGAATCGATCTTGATGTCTTTGATGATCCGGTGCGATGGATCCAGGCCGGGAATGACAGGGAGGACGATGGCGTATGTCCCCGGCGCCAAGGTGATCTCCTCGCCAATAGCCACCTTGAAGGAAGCCTTTTCCCCCCTCACCTCCATTCTTTTCGGGATGGGTGTCTTAAGGATCTTGCCATACCGCGCGACTGCGGACGAGACATCCGCCGGTTGATCAACCTTGAGAAAAGCGCCGTGGGTCTTCTTGGTAAGGGCGAGGTACCCGCCCTGTCTCCGCTTGCTCATGCCTATCGCGATCACGTCGACCTTCACCTTGCCCCGGGCGCCTTTTCGGTCAACCATTCTGAGCACGTGACCATAGGCGCACTTGGTCACGCCATTCGTCACCAATACCAGCCTGGGCGCAAGATCCCCGATCTGTGAAAAATCCTGCTTCAGGGAATAGGCCGCGGCTGCACACGGATTGGTCCGTCCCCCCGGCCTGGTATGCTGAAGCTTCTCTTCCAATCCTTTGCCCGGCACAGCGGCCCAATCATAGAGCATGTGGCTCAGGCAGAGCGGAGCAGCTCTGCGTTTTCGCTTCTTGGAAGCCGTGCAATAGAAGTCCCGCACCGCAAGCTTGGAGCCCGGGGTCAACAAGCTGCCGAGTTTCTCCACAACACTCGCCGCGGCCTCCATCCTATTCGGCTCCCATGGTTTGCGCTTGCGCCCCATGTAGCGCGAGTCATCAAGGATGACCATCAGACCCCACTTGACCCTGGTCCCTTTGTATTTCTTAATAGTTAAGCGAAGCGAGCCGGGCAGGAGGTACTTTTCCGGTTTGCTCTCCCCTTGCTCTATGCCCTTCTTGTTTTCAGACACAGCCTCGCCAGGACGCTTCTCAGGCGCGGCGGTCTCAATCTTTTTTGCTTCCTTCTTGGGTTTTGGGGAAACCGGCGCGGGTGTTTCGGCCGGCCGAGCCGGTGCAGCTTTCTGAGCAGCCTCTGTCTTCGGTCGGACCTTCTCTTTTTCGGTTCGTTTCTTGGTTTTTTTGTCCGCCTGCTCTTCAGTGGATTTCTTTTCCGAAGGCTCGCGTCTCTTGACGAGCGGAGTCTCTACGAGCTGAGGAGTCCCCTGAGGAGTGAGGCCCTGGTCCGGCGCAGGTTCTGAAGGCGCTTCCGCCTTGGCTTCAGCCTTGGCTTCGGCCTTTTGGGTGGGAGCGGGAGTTGTCGGGGAGGTCTCACGTGGAGGGCAGGACTTCGTGACTTTGTCCCAGTCTGGAAAGACTGATTTTTCAAAGTTAGGGAATAACACCCGTGAGGGGTCGGCAGGACTCCTGCCCACCGTGCCCAGCAGACGATTCTGAGAAAGCAGATCTTCAGAAGGCCCTTTACTAAATGCGGACGCCAGTTTCCCCGCCGGTGCGGGAGCCTTCTCGCCGGGCCACAATGAGGAGACGCCGGGGATGTTCTTCAAGACCGGCGTCGCGCGGTCAAGCGGCCCGAGAGATGGGAGGTAACCCCGCTTGTGCGCGAAAAATGCCGCGACCGCGAGGACTACTACCACCAGTATCACCCACTTGACCGCGGCTGATTTGTTCGATTTTTTTCCCGGAGGAGGCGCGGACCCGCCTTCCTCTTTCTCTTCCTGCGGCTCGTCAACAGGCGTGTCAGTCATGTTTGGTACCGTGAGTGATCCGGGGCGGACAGTAAGCCGAATTCTGTTCCCGGAAGACCGGGCGGCGATCATTCCTCCTCAAGCGCTTCCCTATTTGGTCTTGCTCCGGATGGGGTTTACCTGGCTTCCCGTGTTACCACGAGAACCGGTGAGCTCTTACCTCACCCTTTCACCCTTACCCTCGAATAGTCGAAGGCGGTTTCCTTTCTGTGGCACTTGCCTTAGGGTTACCCCCACCGGGTGTTACCCGGCATCCTGCCCTCTGGAGTTCGGACTTTCCTCCCGCGCTCCAGGCGCCGGCGATCGCCTCGTCCCCCCCGGACATTGGGCGTTATATGATAAGGTGAGAAAAAATGCAAGCAGACCCTCTCTCTCGAAAGTCCTTGAAATTCCGATGACTGTGTTGTAGCATTCCTCCAGTTTCTGGGTCTGTCATTGAAGGAACCCCCCATGTCGAAATATTATGCCGTAGGAACATTGCTTGCCTTCATGGTCTGTCTTACGGGTACACACGCGGCTGCAGCGATTTCTCCCCAACGGCTTCAAATGCTCAATCTCAACCTCTATGCCACGCCGTGCCCGGCTAACGAGCTCACCCTTCGCGACATGAGAGGAACGACCTTTAACCTGAGCTCTCTGCGGGGGAAGGTCATTCTGCTCAACTTCTGGCGGATCGACTGTCCGCCGTGCGCGGTGGAGAAACCGATCCTGGAGAGGATCTACCGTCGATACGCGGACAGAGGACTCGCGATTGTGGCTGTGAACCTCTTTGACGATCCCGATAAGATCAGAGAGTACCGGCACAGAGGGGGGTTCACCTACACGTTCGCGTGCGATCCCTGGAACCGCTTGAGCGTGCGGCGACAACATCTCGGTTCGGGCATGCCGACCTGCTTCGTAGTGAACTCTGCATCCGAGGCCATCTACGAAATCAAAGCCGTCCCGACCACGTATGTGATCAACCGGCAGGGTCGGGTCGTCGCCCATTCCACGGGAATCGTGAATTGGCAGCAAGGCCCCCTGCTGGACTACCTCGAAGCGCTCCTGGGACCGCCCCCTCAGAGAGTGGCACAGCGTCCCCGGAACCCTCATGCATCAAGCACCCACGTGGTCGCACCGCTCGCGACTCGGAAGCCTAAATCGTCCGGGCCGACCACACGCATCGCCAGATCACCCGATCCTCCTTCATCATCGAGGGGATCGATGACAACCCTTCCCTTTCAGGGCGTTACGGTTCCAAAAGCTCCCTATTCCGAAACTCCCAAGGCCCCGACTATCGCGCCCCCCTCGACACCCAAATCCCCGACGACTGCCCGGGAAAAACCTGCGCCAAAGGCTCCACCGCCCGGGAGCACCCGGAACGTCGCTCGATCCAAGCCAACCCCAAAAGGACCGCATCGACAGCCCGCGGTCTCACGTGGAACGCCGCGTACCTTCAGCGGGTCATCCGGCCAAATGCCTTCTCGCAGCCCGGTACGCTCGGCTGAGGACCTGCGACCAACAGCGAGATCCGCTTCCCCCCGAGCTGGAAGGCCCTCCCCCGTCGCGGGGACCCAGACCTTGCCGTATCTCCCGCCGGCCATTCCGTATACGGGTGAAGGGTTACCTCGATATACGCCCACCCCGCCGATCGATCGGGGTTCGGGCCGTGCGCGGAGCACCTCTCCGCATATCAACCTGGATAAGGACGTAACCACAATGGCCCGGGTTCCATCGGGTCCGCTGCCCTCCGGCTATGTGCCTCCTCGACCAGCGCCTCCACCGCGAGAGAGCCGGGGACTTCCCTCTGCAGTGCCAATGAAGGGCATGAACCCCATTCGCGGATTTGTGCTTGATTCCTTTCGGTCGGCTCAACCGCGACCAGTGCCCCTTATTTCTCCGGCAGCGCAGGAGGCTGCGAGGCGGTCCGATTCCTCACTGTTCGGTCAATTGGGGAAGATAGGCAGTGGAGTGAAGGAAGCGCTCTCCAGGATGATGCCTGCCCGATGAGCGACATCCCGTCGATTTGAAATCGGAACTCCGTGAGCGGCCGGGGCCGGTGCACGTCCCGGTGTTTGAGACCGGGCTCGACCTCACGAGCGCGGTGTTGCATCGAATCGAGCCCCGTTCAACTCGACCGGTTCGGCGTGAACTCGGGGTCTCGGTCTCGCGCCCTGTCTTACAGGACTTCCACCTGGGTCAGATGATCGAGCTTTACGAGCACCGTCTGATTGAACATCTTCACCGACAGGCCGAACTGTCGTTCCCCGCGGCGGCGAACTACCACGCCCTCGGTGCCTTTCAGGGGACCGTCCAGAATTAATACTCTCTTGCCGGGGAGCAATCCGTCCTGCACATGGAGATCCTCCTCCAACTTGATCGCCCGGGAAATACCCTGGAGCTCCCGGACAAAGGTCTCCTGATCATCAACTTTTATGATGCGTACGAACTTCTTGCTATCGTAGAGGAGCCTATGCTCTTCCCTTTCGAGCGCGATGCAGAGATATCCATTGAAGAGAGGGGTTTCCGTGGTCCTGAACCGGCCAAGGTTCCCGAATCGAGACCTCTTGAGATAGAGGGGCAAGTAATAACTTATGTTGCGATACAAGAGATAGGTGGCCACCTGCCTCTCGCAGTTGGGCTTGGTGTGGAGCACCCACCAGCGACCGAGATCTTCTTCGAGCAGCCTATCCTCGGGATAGCGCGCTGGTACTTTCCCTTTCAGACTCATTGAACCGTACCCCGAACCATACCACAATAATACTTCATTTTGACTCGCAATGCGAGGCATTCCTTATCCGGCAGCGGGTCGTCGCATCAGGTACGCGGCGGTGGCAACCTGAACGCGATCCGCGGTCTCGGTTCGATCAAGATGCGGCAAGCTCCAATGGGAGCCAATGAGCATCCGGCTCGAGGTGCACGGCAGTTCTTTACGCGTGGCACAAAGTATGCTAGAGAATCCACATTAATTCAGGGAGGCAGAGCGATGGGAAGGGGAGTGGTGTTCGTATCCGTACTTGTGGTTCTCCTGGGAGCAGCGCTCGCAACACACGGTTCTGACAAGGCTGTACGGGTTGGCATTTCTCAAATTGTGGAACATCCCGCGCTTGACGCCACTCGCAAAGGCTTCATGAATTTCCTGGAGGAGAACGGCTACAGGGAGGGTAAGAACGTAACCTACGAATACAAGAACGCGCAGAATAACCGCTCCGTTTCCGGACAGATCGCCCGCAAGCTTGTGGGTGACAAATGTGATTTGATTCTTACCATATCGACACCTTCCTCTCAGGATGTGGCAGCGACCACGAAGGAGATCCCGATCCTCTTCGCGGCGGTGACCGACCCGGTGGCTGCGGGATTGGTCAAATCATTGGCAAAGCCGGGCGGCAATGTCTCCGGAACAACAGACCGCTCGCCGGTGGGCCGGCAATTGGATCTCATTCAGGAGATCCTCCCCCGCGCGAAAACGCTGGGCACCATATATAACCCCGGCGAAGTCAATTCAGAGGCATCCGTCAAAGAGATAAAGGCCGAGGCAGCCAAACGGCGAATGAAGGTGGAGGCAGCCAAACGGGGAATGAAGGTGATTGAATCCCCCGCGACTACTTCGAGCGCGGTAAAGATGGCTGCGGAAAGCCTGGTGGGACGGGTGGATTTCATCCACGTCCCAACGGACAATACGGTGGTCCTGGCTCTGGAATCGGTCGTCAAGGTCTGTCAGGACAACAAGATCCCGCTCTTTGCCGCGGATGTGGACTCGGTTGCCAGAGGAGCCATAGCCGCGCTTGCAGTCGACTATTACCGACTGGGCCGCCAAACCGGAGCGATGGCCGTCAAGATTCTTGAAGGCAAGGCAAAGGTTTCCGAGTTGCCCGTGGAATCCCAGAAGGATCTCCTTCTCCACCTGAACCCCAAGCAGGCAAAGAAAATGGGCGTAAAGCTGCCCGAATCAATCGTGAAGCGGGCGTCAAAGATTGTCGATTAAACGGACCGCCCGTTCGGCCGGCTTACGGGGCTCTCATCACGGGGTCGGACAGCGGTCATTTCTTCGCTATGCTACCGCGCGAATCGGAACCCGGCATTCGAAAATTGAGCTGGTACACCTTCATAGGGGCGCTTGAGCAGGGATTCGTTTTCGGACTGATGTCGCTGGGTGTGTACCTCACGTTCCGGGTGCTCGATTTCCCCGACCTCAGCGTTGACGGGACCTTGCCTCTCGGGGCCGCTGTGTCTGCGGCGATCATATCGGGGGGCGGTGACCCGTTCCTTTCCGTGCTTGCCGCGTTTGCCGCGGGGTTGGCGGCCGGTGCGTTTACCGGAATTATCAGCACGAAGTTGAGAATTCTCAATCTTTTGGCCGGAATTCTCACTATGATAGCCCTCTATTCGATCAACATTCGGATCATGGGCGCACCCAATCTGACCCTCCTGAACCTTCCGACCGTGTTCGATCGTTTTCACGGCCTGGGGCTCCCACGGTTCGCTGTGCCGATGGTCGTCTCCCTCATTGTCGTAGCCATTCTCAAGATTGCCCTCGATCTCTTCCTCCACACGCGGTTCGGGTTGGCCGTGCGTGCAACGGGGGACAATCCCGGCATGGTGGAATCCCAGGGCGTGAATACTCACAACGCCATCATCGCGGGCGTGGCACTGTCAAATGGACTGGTGGCCCTTTCAGGCGCTCTGCTTGCCCAGAGTCAGGGAAGCGCGGACGTGGGTATGGGAGTGGGAACGATCATAGCGGGCCTGGCTTCGGTCATCATTGGCGAGGCTTTTGTCGGCGAGCGTTCCGTGGCTGTGGCTACGCTGGGAGTGATTCTGGGCTCCGTGGTCTATCGACTCGCCATCGCGATGGCTCTGAGCTTCCGCTTCGGATCCCTCAGCCTCACACCCAGTGACTTGAATCTGATCACCGCCGCATTGGTAATCGTAGCGCTCACCGTGCCGAAAATCAGGCTCGGGTTGAAGAGCAGAGCCATCAGATAGCATGCCGCGAGAGGTTCGTGTGGTTCGCGTTGAACGAGTAACAAAGATATTCAATCCCGGTGAAGTCAATGAGGTGACCGCGTTGAGGGATGTATCTCTCACCGTATCCCAGCGAGAACTCCTTGTCATCATAGGCGGTAACGGCTCCGGGAAGTCCACGCTGCTCAACCTTGTCGCGGGGACGGTTTTCCCGACTGAGGGAAAAATAGTCATCTCGGACAAGGACCTTTCCAAGGTTCCCGTGTACGAGCGTGCGAGCCTTATCGGTCGCGTCTTTCAGGACCCGCTCCAGGGCACTTCCGGCGGCCTCACGATTGAAGAGAACTTCGCGCTCGCGGCCGCGCGGGGTGAGTTCAGGGGTCTTGGTCCGGCTCTCGGCCGAAAGCTGCGAGAGAAGATTCGCGACCGACTGGCGCTGCTGGGGCTCGGGCTGGAAGATAGAATGAAGACCAAGGTCGGACTGCTCTCAGGAGGCCAGCGTCAGGCCATGACCATCCTAATGGCGGTTTTCAAGCGGCCTGATGTGCTCCTTCTCGACGAGCACACCGCGGCCCTCGACCCGCGGGCATCCCGAAAGATCATGGACTTGACCAGGAGCATTGTAGAAGAACAGCAGCTTACCACGCTCATGATCACCCACAACCTCACCCATGCGGTCGATTTGGGTCGGAGAACGATCATCATGAATCAGGGAAGAATAGTGCGTGAGCTTACGTCAGAGTATTTGGCACAAATGACCGACCAGGACCTCCTCGCCCTGTTCTGGGAAACCCAAAGGCGGAACGAGGATCCCGATGAGATCGATCGAGGCTCCGGACTCAGCCCCACCGGCTAACACCGCTTCACTCCTTCGCCGGACGCGGAGGTGGGGAATTTCGCTCCGGCCGATCTTGCGGGCTTGATGTTCCAAAGACCGCGGTCCCCGGACATCAGTCTGACCTCAGCTTGAGAGAAGGTCAGCACGAGTATCTCTCTGCAAATTGTTCGACAACGCGGTTAAGCCTGTCGTCCAGAATCGCCCGGACCCTCGATGTGATGAACACAGGAACCCCCTGATAGAAGGCCTGGGCTATGCCTCCGGCTATGCACGCTATGGTGTCGCTGTCCCCTCCAATGGAGATCGCTTTTCTCACCGCGTCCTCGAAGCTCTCCGATTCGAGGAACGCCGTGATCGCCTGGGGAACCGATCCCTGGCACGAAACATCGAAGGTGTACCATGCTCTGATGGAATCGAGCGGCTCGGAGAGATTGTATCCACAAATCTTCTCGATGTATTTCCTGATCTCCTGCTTACTCCGGCCCGACCGCGCGAGAAAAATCGCGGCAGCCGTTGCCTGGGCCCCTTTTATTCCCTCGATATGATTGTGGGTAACCTCCGCGCTCCGTTTCGCCTCGGCCAGAACGTCCTCGACCGAGTGGAACGCATATCCTACCGGGCTGACCCTCATTGCCGAACCGTTACCCCAACTGTTGTAGGGCTCACTGCTTTCGGAAGAGGCCCACAGTTGGAAATACCAGCCATATCCCGCGTGGGGATAATACCGGTAATACTCTTTTAATTTCGCTGCGTACCCGACGCGGTGAAGGATGCTGTCCGCGACGGCAACGGTCAAGACCGTGTCGTCGGTGAACCGGGAACCAGGACTGAAAAGAGGGAAATGCACGGTCTTGATGTTGTTGGCTTCGTACACGGACCCGATTATGTCACCGGCAATAGCTCCTATCATGGTTTCTCTGTATCAGAGGAGCGCCTTGTCAGCCCTGGTCCGCGAGTCAGGAGAGCGGACTTCCGCGACAAGACNNNNATCGATGCTCGCGCTGATCCTCTCGAGGTCATCGGCTAATGCCGGAACCTCTCTGAGCTCCTCGGCTTCAAGGGTTCGGAACCACTCGTCGGTTGTTCGCATGAGGCGGGTCAAATTCTCGAGCTCTTGTTTCAGAGCTTCCCGCTGCTCGCCCTGTGCATCGGCAACCCGGCGGCTCGTTTCTATGGCTGTCAAAACCGCGTCCTGAAGTCGACGGTACAGATCGCCGCCGGCCTCCCCTGCCGCTGCCGCGGCCACGGATTTGCCGGACAAGCGCCGGGCCAGGTCGAAGACCGATCTCGCCGTAGCCTTCAGGGAGTCGGCCGCATCGGGTTCGAGCCGGCCGATCACTTCCGAGTACTCCGCGGCAAGTCGGCCCCACGTTTCGGATCCCGAATCCAGACGTGGAGTCCGGGCGAGAGGGCTTTTTCGGTTCTTCTTGCGGACGGCTCCGACCAGAGGTGCGCCAATCGCCACCAGCACCAGGGGGATAGCGGCTCCAAGAGGCGCCAGCGCCGCCAGGATGAGCGCGACGGCCGAAACCGCCAGACCGCCATTAACCAGGTACGTGAGCCACGTATCCGGCCGCTTCAGACGGGCACCCACTTTCATCGTCTCGAGCGCCCGCGCGATTCGTTTCGCGGAATCCTCGTCAATTCCGCATATGAGATCGGCTCCCCCCCGTATGAGTCCGGAATCGGCCTGAAAAGGATCAATTGTGGGAAACCAGGACCTCAGAGCTCGGAGCGCTTCTGCACGGAGCTTCTGTGACGGGACTTCCTGCAGCTCGACACAGAGACGGCCCGGTGATACCAGTGAGGGAAGAGGTTCTCCGCATTCAATGCAAAATGGATCGCCCTCATGATAGCCGGAACCACATTGAGGGCACCGAATGTCAGAACCGATCTCCATGACGCTCACTGACACAACGGTATGAGATGGACCGGACGACAGACCGGCCAGGTGAAGAGAGGGGAGAACACTACGAGAGCGTGGTGCCTTCCAGTTCGGCGATGAGAGCGTCGAGCGGCTCGTCCACGCCCAGGGCCTGGGCCACCCGTCTCAGCTCGGCCATCTCCGCATCCGAAACCGTTCCATCGGCCTGAGCCATGAGAACGCAGACCTTGAGAAACGTTTTTCTCAGGAAGACCGTATCCAGACTGTACAGGAGCTCTTCGAGAGAAAAAGGGATCTTGGCAAGGCTGTCCGGATCGAGGTCGACACCCCCCTCTTTGAGAAAGGACGCGATCAATTCCCGTTCCTTCTCCGTGATCCCGTCGATGCCCGCTAAATAGTACACCCCGTGGGCCATAGCTCTGACCTGGTCCGGTCTAATCTCCTCCTCGGTCCCCCGTTGGATAATCATTGGAGTTTCCCTCCGCTCGGACGTCTCTTACCGCGAGAATTCGTTGCGTGTGTGTGCACGTTCCGTGTGGCAGCCCGATCAGGTACCTAACACGGCCTCACCCGGGCTTTCAAGGGCTGAAATACGGGCATTCCACTTCTCGGCAAGCCGGGAGACGCGGGCGCTCATTGCGAACCCTCAACCGTCTCGCCCGCAACCGACGTACGGTCTCCTCTACGGTGCTCTCTTGCCCGCCTCCGTGCCCAGGGCCAATTCCATCTGGGTGGCGCTCCGCCATCTGGCGGTCGGCTCTTTTTCCAGGCATTTCAGTATCATTTCATCGAGCCACAACGGAATATCGTACCGGTGGACCCGGGGAGGCACAGGATATTTTCGCAGGTGGGCAAAACGATACTCATCGATGCTCGCGCACGAGAACGGCGGCTGCCCGGTGACAAGCCGGTACAGGAGCGCGCCGAGCCCATAGATGTCCATAAGCGCCAGGTTCACAAACTTGCTGTCGAGCACGAATGTCTCAGGAGCTCGTGCGGCAGGGTCGGTCCCCAAGGTGTCCCAGGGATCGGGGTCATAGTCCCTCCCGTCCATCAGTGCCTTACAGACTCCACACTCATCGATCTTGACGACGGTCATCTCGTCGTCAAGGAGGAGCTTGGAGGGTTTAAGGCTCATGTGCGGGAGCCTGCGGATCGCCCCATCCTTTCCGCGGTGCATGTGAGCGTATCCCAACCCGTTCAATATCTGCGGCAGCATCCGTATGATCAGATCGAGAGGGAGACCGTCCGGCTTTTGCATGAGGATCGTTTCCGCGTCCACCGGCAAGTGTTCGTAAAGAATCACCGGACTCCCTTCAAGGGTTGCCGTACCGATTATCCTGAGAATGTTCGGATCGTCCATATTGGACTGATACTCAACGATCTGCTCGATGATCTCCGCAAGGTTCGCCCCCTGAGCCTGCTCGGGAGAAAAGAGCTTCGCCCTCAGGGAATGTTCGGTGTTCGTCAGGTTCTCGGCTCTGAAAACCGAAGCCTTCACTCCCGTACCGATCACGCCGGAGATCCTGAACTCCAGGCCGGTGAGCTCATCCGCGAAGACAGGGAGCAGCTCAATGTTGGTACGGGGAGCGCCGACCTTACGCCGGCGCTCCTCGGGTATAACGCGGGACATCGAATCCGCAG